>NZ_JBIQDQ010000009.1:0-129980 GCF_045370965.1 Curtobacterium sp. 179-B 9B NHS | reverse complement strand
CCGGAAGCTAAGCCTCTCAGCGCCGATGGTACTGCAAGGGGGACCTTGTGGGAGAGTAGGACGCCGCCGGACTCAACGTAAGTGATGTGGCCATCGGCCCTCCATCGAGAACTCGTAGGGGAGACCCTCGTTCTCGTGGAGGCCGGTGGCCACATTTGTTTCCGCCGTAGGTCGCTCGACTCGCGGTCCGGTTCGTGATGGACTGGGCCCAGCAGTGAGCACGGACGACCGTGCGGCACCCCCCCCCACAACGACACAGCGGACGACCGCCCGGCGCATTCGAGCACGGGCACGCGATGAGGAGCAACGGTGGCGAACGACGACGAGCAGCAGCGCAACGACCGGGATCGCGGGGAGCGGCGCGAAGGCAGCCGCTGGTCGTCCGGGCCGCGCGACTTCGAGCGTCGCGAGGGGGATCGTGCGCGACGGGACGGTGACCGTCCAGCCCGCGACGCCGGCCGGAGTGGTCGTGACGACCGTCGGGGCTTCCGCGAGGGCGACCGGTCGTTCAGTGACGGTGGCCGTCGGCCGGCTCGGCAGGGTGACCGCGACGGTGCGGGGCGTCCGCCCCGCGGTGACGGTCCTCGAGGCGCTGAGCGCCCGGGCCGTGATGGTGACCGCCGTCCGTTCCGTGGTGGCGACGACCGTCGGCCGCAGCGGGATGGTGATCGTCCCTTCCGTGGTCGCGATGACCGCGCGCCCTTCCGTGGTGGCGACGACCGTCGGCCGCAGCGTGACGGTGGCGAGCGTCGTCCGTTCCGTGGCGGCGATGACCGTCGTCCGCAGCGTGACGGTGGCGAGCGTCGTCCGTTCCGTGGTGGCGACGACCGTCGTCCGCAGCGTGACGGTGGCGAGCGTCGTCCGTTCCGTGGTGGCGACGATCGCCGTCCGCAGCGTGACGGTGATGACCGTCGTCCGTTCCGTGGTGGCGACGATCGCCGTCCGCAGCGTGACGGCGATGACCGTCGTCCGTTCCGTGGTGGCGATGACCGTCGTCCGCAGCGTGACGGTGGTGAGCGTCGTCCGTTCCGCGGTGGCGACGACCGCCCCCGCCGCGACGACGACCGGGGCGACCGCCCTCGGTTCGGCGATGGCTCCCGTCATGCCGGCGCACGCTTCGGCGAGGCTGCCCGTGACGACTGGGAGGACCGTGACCCGTACGGCACGCGTTCCGTCCGTCCGCGACACGAGGACCCCGAGATCGACGAGAGCGTCTCGCCGCGGGACCTCGACCCGGCTGCCCGCGCCGAGCTCAAGACGCTCAGCAAGGACAACGCCGAGTGGGTCGCGAAGCACCTCGTCATGGCGGCGCTGCTCGTCGACGAGGACCCGGAGACGGCCAACCTGCACGCGCTGAGCGCTGCGCGTCGGGCCGGTCGTGTGGCGGTCGTCCGCGAGACCGCGGCGATCACCGCGTACCGGACGGGCGACTTCGCCACGGCGCTCCGTGAGCTGCGCACCTACCGTCGCATCTCCGGCAAGAACGACCAGCTGCCGATGATGGTCGACTGCGAGCGGGGTCTCGGACGTCCGGAGCGGGCGCTCGAGCTCGGCCGGTCGGTCGACCGCGCCGCGCTGGACACGGCGGTGCAGGTGGAGCTCGCGATCGCGATGTCCGGCGCCCGGATCGACCTGGGCAACCCGACGGCCGCGCTCGGCGAGCTCGAGATCCCGCAGCTCGACCCGACCACGGCGTACAGCTGGTCGCCGGCCCTCTACAGTGCTTACGCGGCCACGCTCGAGGAGCTCGGCCGCCAGGACGAGGCCGACGAGTGGTGGGCGCGGGTCGACCGGGCTGCCGCCGCTCTGGCCGAGATCGCCGACGAGAACGCATGGGAGACTGTCGATGTGGTCGAGGAAGAAGTCGAAGGACACGACGAGCACGACGCCGTCGTCGGTGACGAGTCCGTCGCCGGTGACGAGCACGGGACCGGAGCGCTCGACGACACCGACCAGCTCGGCGACGACGTCGACCCCGACGACGACCTCGGCGAGATCGACGACGACAACCCCCGCGACGTCGACGGCTCCGCAGCCGACTGACGTCCCGACGCCGCCGACGGACGGTGTGGACGTCGTCCTCACCGACCTCGACGGCGTCGTGTACCGCGGACGCAACGCGATCCCGCACGCTGTCGAGGCCCTGACACGGGCGTCGCTGACCGCTCGGGTCGGCTACATCACGAACAACGCCTCTCGTCGGCCGTCGGACGTCGCGGAGCACCTGGAGGGCTACGGCCTCGAGGTGACCGCCGACGACGTCGTAACCTCGTCGCAGGCGGGCGTGCGGCTGCTCGAGACGCTGGTGCCGGCCGGGTCCACCGTGCTGGTCACCGGCGGCCTCGGGCTGACGAGCATCGTCGAGGAGGCGGGCTTCACGGTGACCACGAGCGCCGACGACGCTCCGGCAGCGGTCATCCAGGGCTTCTCGCCGGACCTCGGGTGGACGCACCTGGCCGAGGCGTCCTTCGCCCTCGCCGATCCGGACGTGCCGTGGGTGGCGACGAACATGGACTGGTCGATCCCGGTCGAGCGTGGCATCGCGCCCGGCAACGGCACGCTCGTGTCCGCGGTGCACCAGGCCGTCGGGCGGATGCCGGTGGTGGCGGGCAAGCCGGAGCGACCGATCTTCGACGCCGCGATCGCCCGCTTCGGCGGCGAGCACCCGCTGTTCATCGGCGACCGGCTCGACACGGACATCAAGGGCGCGAACGACGCCGGCATCCCGAGCGTGCTCGTGCTGACGGGCATCGACCAGGCGAAGCAGGTGCTCGCGGCCGACCAGCGCTCGCGTCCGACGTACGTCCTGCAGGACCTCCGTGGGCTGTCCGAGCCGTACCCGGTGACGGTGCGACGGCAGGACCCGGACGGCACCCGGTACGTCACGGTCGGCGGCGCCACGGTCGCGATGCACGGGCACGTCGTCCGGGTGCTCGACAGCGGGACGCCGATCGACCTGCTCCGCGCCGGGGCAGCGCTGATCTGGGAGTCCGGACTGGCGATCTACGGCCTCGACGTCGACCCGAAGCTGTACGGCGGCGAGTAGCGTGACCCACGTGCCCCACCCGCAGCAGCCGTCCGAGCAGGAGCCGGGCGAGCAGCAGCAGCCGTCCGAGCAGGAGCCGGGCGAGCAGCAGCAGCCGGGCGAGCACCGACAGCCCGTGCAGCAGCCGGACGCCTTCGCCGAGCGCACCGCGGCTGCCGAGGCGCTGCCCCTGCCCGAGCGCGCCGACGCCTTCGCCGCGCTGCACGACGACCTGCGCACCCGCCTCGAGAGCGGCCAGGCACCGCAGGGGCACAGCTCGGGTCGCGCTGCCGGCGCCACGCAGGTGTGGGGGAGCGGACGAGGAGACGGCGGTGCCGGTGCCTGAGCACGACGAGGAGCGCCCGGTCCGGTTGGACGCACTGCTCGCCGCCCGCGGGCTGGTCAGGTCACGGACCGCCGCGGCGAAGCTGGTCCAGGCCGGCCGCGTGACGGTCGGGGGCACGGCGGTCGTGAAGCCGTCGGCCCCGGTCGCGCCGGACGCCGAGCTCGTCGTCGACACCGAGGACGAGTGGGTGTCGCGTGCGGCGCGGAAGCTCGTCCGTGCCCTCGAGGCCTTCGACGTCGACCCGAGCGGGCGCGTCGTGCTCGACGTGGGCGCCAGTACCGGAGGATTCACGCAGGTGCTGCTCCACCACGGAGCCGCCCGCGTCGTCGCCCTCGACGTCGGGCACGGTCAGCTCGACCCGGTGGTCGCCATCGACGAGCGGGTGCGTGTGGTCGAGGGGTGCAACGCCCGTGACCTCACGCCGGACACCTACGCGGCGCTCGACGACGCAGCGCCCCGCACGAGCCTGGTCGTCGGAGACCTGTCCTTCATCTCCCTGCGCATCGTCCTGCCCGTGCTGGCGGCCGCCGTGCCCGCGGACGACTTCGTGCTGCTCGTGAAGCCGCAGTTCGAGGTCGGCCGTGGTGGTGTGCGCGAGGGCATCGTGCGCGACCCCGCCCTGCGGAACGACGCGCTCATGAACGTGCTCTGGTCGGCGTGGGACGCGGGCCTCGGGACGGTCGGGCTGACCGCATCGCCGATCGTCGGCACGCACGGCAACCACGAGTACCTCGCGCACTTCCAGCGTGGTGTCGGGGGTCATCCGGCAGGATGGGGAAACCCGACAGCGTGGATCGGTCGGGCCACCGAACTCACCGAAGGGGCTGCATGAGCGACGACGACCGGCACATCCTGCTCGTCTCCCACACGGGCCGACAGGACTCCATCGACGCCGCCGTCGAGGTCTGCGACCTGCTGCACGCCGCCGGACTCAACCCGGTGATGCCGTTCGACGAGTACGCCGACGTCCGACGGGCCGAGGCCTCGGTCGGCCAGGTCGACATCCTGGGTGTCGACGTGCAGGCCGACGCCCTCGAGATCGTCATCGTCCTCGGCGGGGACGGCACGATCCTCCGTGCCGCCGAACTCGTGCGGGGGACGCGCGCCCCGATCGTGGGCGTGAACCTCGGACACGTCGGCTTCCTGGCCGAGAGCGAGCGCGACGGGCTGCGGGCCACGGTCGAGCGTGCCCTGGTCGGCGACTACAAGGTCGAGGAGCGTGTGACGCTCCAGGTCGACGTGGTCGTCGGGCACGAGGTCGTCTACTCCTCGTGGGCGCTGAACGAGGCGACGATCGAGAAGGCCTCCCGCGAGCGCATGCTCGAGGTCGTCACCGAGGTGGACGGTCGGCCGCTGTCGTCCTTCGGCTGCGACGGCGTCGTCGTCGCCACCCCGACCGGGTCCACGGCCTACTCGTTCTCCGGCGGCGGCCCGATCGTCTGGCCGGACGTCGACGCCCTGCTCATGGTGCCGCTCAGCGCGCACGCCCTGTTCTCGCGTCCGATCGTCGTCGGGCCGGACTGCACCCTCGCGATCGAGGTCCTCCGGCGCACGAGCGGCGTCGGTGTCCTGTGGTGCGACGGCCGTCGCACCCACGACCTGCCGCCGGGTGCCCGGGTCGAGGTCCGTCGATCGCCCGACCCCGTCCGGGTCGCCCGGCTGAAGGACGCGCCCTTCACCGACCGGCTGGTCGCCAAGTTCCAGTTGCCCGTCGCGGGCTGGCGCGGTCCGGCGACCGAGGACGACGCATGATCGAGGAGATCGTCATCTCCGACCTCGGCGTCATCGGCGAGACCACGCTCGAGCTCGGACCCGGCTTCACCGTCGTCACCGGCGAGACCGGTGCGGGCAAGACCATGATCGTCACGGCGCTCGGGCTGCTGCTCGGTGCCCGGGCGGACGCCGGCTCCGTGCGCCGCGGCGCCTCCAGCGCGGTGGTCGAGGGGCGTTGGCACGTCCCGGACCACGCCGCCGTCGCGGAGCGTGTCGAGGACGCGGGCGGGACCGTCGAGGACGGCGAGCTCATCCTGACCCGCACGGTCTCGGCGGAGGGCCGCAGCCGTGCGACGGTCGGTGGCCGCAGTGCCCCGGTCGCGGTGCTCGGCGAGCTCGCCGACCAGCTGGTGACCGTGCACGGGCAGTCGGACCAGATCCGCCTGACGTCGGCCTCGGCGCAGCGCGCCGCCCTCGACGGCTTCGGCGGCAGGGCCGTGCAGCGGGCACTCGGTGCCTACGTCGCCGCCTACGACACCTGGCAGGCGCACGCCGGCGAGCTCGAGACGCTCGTGCGGGACCGCGACGACCGCGTCGCCGAGGCCGAACGCATCCGCGCCGCGTCGGACGAGATCGAGTCGGTCGACCCGCAGCCCGGCGAGGACGTCGAGCTCGCCGAACGCGCCGAACGCCTCGGCAACCTCGAGGAGCTCCGCCTGGCCGCCGGCACCGCCCACGAGGCACTGTCCAGCGAGTCCCTCGACGGGGTTGCCGACGTCGTCGGACTGGTCGAGGCGGCACGCCGGGCCGTCGAGCGCGTCGCCGGGTCCGACCCGGCCCTCCAGCCCGTGCTCGAGCAGCTGACCGAACTCGGGATCCAGGCCTCGGACGCATCCGCCGGCCTGTCCAGCTACCTCGGCTCGTTGGAGCCGGACGCCGGGCACGACCTCGAGCTCGTCAACGAACGCCGGGCACTCCTGGCGAACCTGACGCGCAAGTACGGCGAGACGGTCGACGACGTGATCGGGTACGGCCAGCGGGCGAGCGACCGGTTGCTGGAGCTGGACGGTGACGACGACCGCATCGTCGCGCTGCAGCAGAGCGTCGAGCAGGACGAGCAGGCCCTCGCGCAGACGGCCGCCGCGCTGACCGCGGCCCGCACGAAGGCCGCGGGCGACCTCGCGAAGCGGGTCACCGCGGAACTCCGGACGCTGGCGATGGCCGGCGCGACCCTGGTGGTCGAGGTCACCGACGGCGGCGAGTACCGCCGGCACGGGCGCGACCAGGTCGCGATCCTGCTCCAGCCGCACTCCGGCACCGACCCCCGCCCGATCGGCAAGGGCGCGTCCGGCGGCGAGCTCTCGCGCGTGATGCTCGCGATCGAGGTCGTCATGGCCGGCAGCACGACCGTCCCGACCTTCGTGTTCGACGAGGTGGACGCCGGCGTCGGCGGAGCCGCGGCGATCGAGATCGGTCGGCGGCTCGCGAAGCTCGCCGAGCGGACGCAGGTCATCGTCGTCACGCACCTGGCGCAGGTCGCCGCGTTCGCGAACAACCACCTCAACGTCGTCAAGGACGCCAGCGGCGCCGTGACCTCGTCGAGCGTGCGCCGGCTCGAGGGCGAGGACCGGCTCCAGGAGATGGCCCGCCTGCTCTCCGGCCTGGGCGACAGCGCGAGCGGCATCGAGCACGCGCGCGAGCTCCTCGACGTCGCCGGCCAGCGCGCCTAGGCAACGTTCCGGCCTGGAGGCACGCCCCGCCCCGTCCCTCCGCCCTCGTCCGCAACACGCAACGAAGGCGGCTCCGCGCAGCGGTACAGCGCTGCGCACAGTCGCCGACGTTGCGTCCTGCGGGGACGGTGGGGGTGACCGGTCGGCGGGCGCAACGCCCGCGGCGAACGCGGGTCGCGCCTCCCGGCAGTTCTGACGTACGATGGAACCCCGTGGCGGACACTCTCAGCGGCGGAACCAATTCTTCGACCTCGACCCCGAAGGTCACGAAGCAGATCTTCGTGACCGGCGGGGTCGTCTCGTCCCTCGGCAAGGGCCTGACGGCGGCGAGCCTCGGCAACCTGCTCACGGCGCGCGGCCTCAAGGTCGTCATGCAGAAGCTCGACCCGTACCTCAACGTGGACCCGGGCACCATGAACCCGTTCCAGCACGGCGAGGTCTTCGTGACCGACGACGGTGCCGAGACGGACCTCGACATCGGGCACTACGAGCGCTTCCTCGACATCAACCTGTCGCAGGCCGCGAACGTCACGACCGGTCAGGTGTACTCCAGCGTGATCGCCAAGGAGCGGCGCGGCGAGTACCTCGGCGACACCGTCCAGGTCATCCCGCACATCACCGACGAGATCAAGCGTCGGATGCGCGAGCAGGCCGAGAACGACCCGCAGCCCGACGTCATCATCACCGAGGTCGGCGGCACGGTCGGTGACATCGAGTCCCAGCCGTTCATCGAGTCCGCCCGCCAGGTCCGCCACGAGCTCGGCCGCAACAACGTGTTCTTCGTGCACGTGTCGCTCGTGCCGTTCATGAGCGCCTCGGGTGAGCAGAAGACCAAGCCGACGCAGCACTCCGTCGCCGCGCTCCGCTCGATCGGCATCCAGCCGGACGCCCTCGTGCTCCGCTCGGACCGCCCGGTGTCGGAGTCGAACAAGCGCAAGATCGCCCTCATGTGCGACGTGGACGAGGACGCCGTGGTGAACGCCGTCGACGTCCCCTCGATCTACGACCTGCCGACGCTGCTGCACGACCAGGGTCTCGACCAGGTCATCATCGACGCGCTGAAGCTCGACGCGCACGACGTCGACTGGTCCGCGTGGAACCCGGTCCTCGACGCGGTGCACGAGCCGAAGAAGCACGTCACGATCGCGCTGGTCGGCAAGTACATCGACCTGCCGGACGCCTACCTGTCGGTCACCGAGGCCCTGCGCGCCGGTGGCTTCGCCCACAACGCCAAGGTCACGCTGAAGTGGGTCGTGTCCGACGACTGCACGACGCCCGAGGGTGCCGCGAAGCAGCTCGGTGACGTCGACGGCATCTGCGTCCCCGGCGGGTTCGGTGTCCGCGGCATCGAGGGCAAGCTCGGCGCGCTCAGGTTCGCGCGTGAGCAGGGCATCCCGACGCTCGGCCTGTGCCTCGGCCTGCAGTGCATGGTCATCGAGTACGCCCGCCACGAGGCCGGCCTGACCGACGCGTCGAGCACCGAGTTCGACCCGGAGACCTCGACGCCGGTCATCGCGACCATGGCGGAGCAGGTCGACATCATCGCCGGTGGCGACATGGGCGGCACGATGCGCCTCGGCCTGTACCCGGCGCACTTCACCGACGGGTCGCTCGCGGCCGAGCTCTACGGTGCGTCCGAGGCCTCGGAGCGCCACCGTCACCGCTACGAGGTGAACAACACCTACCGTCAGCAGATCGCGGACGCCGGCCTGGTGTTCTCGGGCACCTCGCCCGACGGCACCCTGGTCGAGTACGTCGAGCTGCCGCGCGACGTGCACCCGTTCTACATCGCCACGCAGGCACACCCGGAGCTGCGCTCGCGTCCGACGAACGCGCACCCGCTGTTCGCCGGGCTGGTGGACGCGGCGATCGCGCGCCACGAGGCGTCCAGCCTGTTCGACCCGGCCGAGGAGTCGGCGGAGGTCGTCGCGTAACGCGCGCTGTCGCTCAACGCGCGTTGTCGCTGACGGGAGGCGCGGTGCCGGCTGGCACCGCGCCTCCCGTCCGTCCCGGGGAGGGCTGACGGAGCCGCGTGCCAGGATGGGCTGGTGACTGCCGCTGACGCACCGATCGCCGACGAACACGCCTCGTACGAGGTCACCGACTCCACCGTCGTGTACGAGGGTGCCGTCTGGGACGTCCGCCGTGACCACGTCGACTACGACGGGCACGACATGGTCCGCGAGTACATCGACCACACGGGCGCCGTCGCCGTCTTCGCGGAGGACGACGAGGGCCGCGTGCTCGTCATCCAGCAGTACCGCCACCCCGTGCAGCTGCGCGACTGGGAGCTGCCGGCCGGGCTCCTCGACCACGAGGGCGAGGACCACCTCACCGCCGCGCAGCGGGAGCTCGGGGAAGAGGCCGACCTCGAGGCGGACCACTGGGAGCCCCTCGTCCGGTACAACACCTCGTCGGGCGGCAGCGACGAGTTCATCCAGGTCTACCGGGCCCGTGGGGTCCGTGCGACGGCGTCCGCGTTCGAGCGTGAGGCCGAGGAGGCGGACATCGTGACCCGATGGGTGCCGCGGGCGGAGCTCGTCGAGGGGATCCTCGCGGGCCGCCTGCAGAACTCGGCGCTCGTCGTCGCGACCCTCGCGGTCGATGCGATCGAGCGGGGCGCGGTCGAGCGCGGCGCGGTCGAGCGGGACGCGGTCGAGCGGGACGCGACGGCGTGACGGCCGACAGCGGGCTCGGTGCCCTGCTGCGGGACGGGCTCTGGACGCACGAGCCCGTCGCCGTCGAACCCGTCGTCGATCGTGCCGCCCTGCTCGTGACCGCGGAGGAGGGCAGCGATGCCTGGCGGACGACCTCGTACGGGTTCGTCCACGACTCGGAGCACGCGCTCCTCCGACCCACCGACGGCGCGTTCGCCGTCGAGGTCTCCTTCGTCCTCGACTTCGCGGAGCAGTTCGACCAGGCCGGGGTGTTCCTGCGGGTCGACGAGCAGGAGTGGGTGAAGGCGGGCGTGGAGTTCTCCGACGGGCTGCCGCAGGTCGGGGCCGTCGTGACGCACGGGACGTCCGACTGGTCCGTCGCGCCCGTGCCGTCCTGGACCGGGCGGGTCGTGACGGTGCGCGCGAGCCGCTCCGGTGACGCCGTGACGGTCCGGGCCTGGGCCGACGGCGAGGAGCCCCGGCTGGTGCGGGTCGCGCACCTCGACCCGGACGCCGTCGTGTCGGCCGGCCTGTTCTGCGCCGCACCAACCCGGGCCGGGCTTGCGGTGACCTTCACCGCCTGCCGCTTCGGCGAGCCGGACGCCGGGCTGCACTGACGACCTCCGCAGGGCGGTCCCGCACTAGTTTTGTCGGGTGATCCCCCTCGACCGTGCCACCGACACCTACCTGCGGCACGTCGCCGTCGAGCGGGGACTGTCGCAGCACACGGTGGCGGCCTACCGGCGGGACCTGGCGGTCTTCGCGGAGTGGCTCGCCTCGACGCCGGCGGTCGACTCCGCGGGCGCGGACCGGGCTGGGGGAGCGGAGGCGCTGACGGACGTCGCACGCCTCGCCCGCGCGGACGTCGCCGGGTTCGTCACGCACCTGACCTCGCGACCGGAGCAACCGCTCGCGCCCCGGTCGGTCGCCCGGATGCTCAGCTCGGTGCGGTCCTTCACCGCGTTCGCGGCCGCCGAGGGCTGGCTGCCGCTCGACCCCGCCACGGCCGTCCGGCCACCGAAGGCGCCGTCACGGCTGCCGAAGGCGATCTCGGTGCACGACATGGAGCGACTGCTCGGCGCCGCGGGTTCGGCGGACGACGACCCCGTGCAGCTGCGGGACCGGGCGCTCCTCGAGCTGCTCTACGCCACGGGCGCGCGCATCTCCGAGGCGGTCGGGTTGTCGGTGGACGACGTCGCGACGCTGTCCGACCCCGAGGACGACGAGGGCGACGGGCTCGCGGTCGTGAAGGTCACCGGCAAGGGGAACAAGCAGCGCATCGTGCCGCTCGGCAGCTTCGCGCGGGCCGCGGTCGACGCCTACCTCGTCCGGGCCCGGCCGGTGTTCGCGGCGCGTGGGCCGTCGACCCCGGCGCTGTTCCTCGGCGCTCGGGGCGCGCGGCTGTCGCGGCAGAGCGCCTGGCTCGTGATCCAGGCGGCGGCGGAGCGGGCCGGACTGGCGGCGCACGTGTCCCCGCACACGTTCCGGCACTCGTTCGCGACGCACCTGCTCGAGGGCGGCGCGGACGTGCGCGTCGTGCAGGAGCTGCTCGGGCACGCGAGCGTCGCGACGACGCAGATCTACACGCTCGTCACGGCGGACATGCTGCGCGATGTCTACCAGACGGCGCACCCGCGGGCGCGGCGGTAGCGCTGCGCCCGGCCGGGGCCGGGGCCGGCCGGGGCCGGAGGCGGGGCCGGGGTGACGTGCGGCGCGACGTGCTCGGGCACAACCGGAAGCACGTCGCGCCATGGAGATCCGTGGCGCGACGTGCTTCCCGTAGTGCCGAGCGCCGAGCGCCGAGCGCGGAGGTAGCGCTCCGCCCGCAGCGCTCAGAACAGGTGGAACTGCGCGGACGCAGCGACCACGCCCGTGGCGACCGCGACCACGAGGGCGCTCGCCGCGGCGCTCCGCCACAGCGCCCGCCAGCCGCCGGTCGCGCCGGGACGCACGATCGCGAGGACGCCCGTGACGACGGCCAGCGTGCTCGCGATGCCGACCGGGTTCCAGACGATCGACACGACCGCGAGCAGGACCGCCACGAGCGCCGCCGCCCCGACCCGCTGCACGGACCCGCCGGACGCCCACGACCCGGTGCGCACCGCTGCGCCCTCGACGGAGAACGACGGCCCGACCGGCGCGACGACGACCGGTGCGACGGGCTCCTGCCGTGCGGGGAGCACACGCGTCGCCCCGCCCCACGCGTGGCCGTCCCACCACCGGAGGCGGTGGGCGTCCTGGGGGTCCGGGAACCAGCCGGCGGCCGGCAGCGTCACGGGGTGCTCCTCGCGGGTGCGGTGGATGGTGCACCTCGACGCTACGCAGCCGGGAGGCACGGCCACAGTCCCACAGCGGGTGTCGGCAACAAGGGGGACCGGTCGCACCTGCGCTACGGTCGTGCGGTGATCACCGCCGACGCCGAGACCCTGTCCGCCTTCTGGGCCGCCCGCCGCGACGAGGCACCGGAGCTGCCCGAGGCCGTGCCGGAGGCGTGGGCGTTCGGCGCGACGCCGGACCACGCCGACGGTCTGCTCGACCTGGTGCTCCGCGGGATCAAGGACGGCACGGCGTCGTCGATGTGGGACTACGAGGCGACGGGCGACCCGCTGCCCGAGGTCGGCGAGCTCAGCGTCATCCTCGACGGGAGGGGTGACCCCCGGGCTGTGATCGAGACGACGGACCTGCGGGTCGTCCCGTTCGACCAGGTCGGCGAGGAGCACGCCCGCGCCGAGGGCGAGGGGGACCGCACCCTCGCGCACTGGCGCGCGGTGCACGAGCGCTACTGGCGTGAGCACTCCGAGAACCCGCGCGGGTACGAACCGGACATGCCGGTGCTGTGCGAGCGCTTCCGCCTGCTCTGGCCGGAAGCGCCCGCCGGGGCGTGAGCCGGACGACCCGACCTACGCGGGGACGGTCGCGGCGTCGACCTCGTCCATGACGGCCTTCGTCGCTGCGAGCAGCCGGGCGTTGAAGTCCACGCCGAGCTGGTTCGGCACGGTGACGAGCACGGTGTCGGCAGCGCGGACCGCTGCGTCGGCGGCGAGTTCGGCCACGAGCTGCTCCGGCTCCCCGATGTACGAGCGACCGAAGCGGGCGAGCCCGCCGTCGAGGTGCCCGACCTGGTCCTGCCCCTCGACCTGCGCCCGCACGCCGAAGTAGTGCCGCGACTCGTCGTCGGTGATCGGGATGATGCTGCGCGACACCGAGACCCGGGGCGTCCGCTCCCAGCCCATCTCGCGCCACGTCGTCCGGAAGCGCTCGATCTGCTCGGCCTGCAGCTGGTCGAACGGCACGCCGGTGTCCTCGGTGAGCAGGGTCGACGACATGAGGTTCATGCCCTGCTCGGCCGTCCACTCCGCGGTCGCGCGGGTCCCGGCACCCCACCAGATCCGGTCGGGCAGCGTGTCCGACAGCGGGGACACCGACAGCGACCCGGCCGACCCGGTCATCTGCGGGTTCGCGTGTGCCATCGGCTCGCCGGCGATCGCACGACGGAACACGTCGGTGTGGGAGCGCGCCATGTCGCCGCCGCTGGTGTCGTGCGCCTCGGGCACGTAGCCGAACTGCTGGTACCCGGCGAGGGCGGTCTCGGGTGACCCCCGCGAGACACCGAGCTGCAGTCGGCCTCCCGAGATGAGGTCGGTGGCCGCGGCTTCCTCGGCCATGTAGAGCGGGTTCTCGTAGCGCATGTCGATCACGCCGGTGCCGATCTCGATGCGGCTGGTCCGGGCGGCGATCGCCGAGAGCAGGGGGAACGGCGCCGCCTGCTGCGGAGCGAAGTGGTGCACGCGGAAGTACGCGCCGTCGACGCCCGCTTCCTCGGCCGCGACGGCGAGGTCGATCGCCTGCACGAGGGCCTCGCGGCCGCTGCGCACACGCGAGCCCGGCACGTCGCGCCAGTGCCCGAAGGACAGGAACCCGATCTTCGTCATGCCGATGCGAACGCATGCTGCTGCGGCCGCATTCCGACGCGACTACGGTCGTCGGCATGGACGACCCCCGCACCGCGCTCGCCGACGAACGGCGGCGCAACGAGCGGCTGCTCGCCGACGTCGAGCGCAGCATGCGGGACGTCAGCGACGCGCGCCTGGACGCCAACGCGGACGACGAGCACGACCCCGAGGGTGCGACCCTCGCCTGGGAGCGCGGGTCGCTCGGTGCGGTGCGCGACGACGCCCGGGAACGCATCCGCCTGGTCGACGCCGCGCTCGCGCGGCTCGACGCCGGCACCTACGGGCGGTGCGCCGTCGGCGGCGAACCGATCCCGGAGGCCCGTCTCGCCGCGGTCCCGTGGGCTGCGACGTGCGTCGCTCACGCGTGACGAGCCTCCAGGCCGACGGGGCCCGCTGACGGGGCTGCGGCCGGCGCGACACGGCCCCGGCTGCGCGAGACGCCGCGGGGCGCGCAGAACGCCGTTGCATCCGACGCCGTCGCGACGAGACCGCGGCGTCTCGACGGAACGAGGGCTCCGGTGGGCCGAGGCCCGTGACGGCCGGGAGGCGCGGTGTCCGCCCGTCCCACTGCTCACGTGGCGTGGACCGGTTGCGCCGCCGTTTCCCAGCCGCGCGCCCTAGGTTGCCGCCATGGACGACACCCACGAGCGACCCGACGCGGTCGTGCGTGCCGACACCACGGCTCCCGAGACCGACGCCGACGACCGGCACCACCGCTTCCGGTGGTTCCGTCGGATGCGCGCCTGGATCCACGCGCGGCCGGGGTGGCACCTGTTCTACAAGGTGCTCGTCGGGATCGTCGGCGGACTCGTCGTGGTGATCGGGCTCATCCTCGTGCCGCTGCCCGGTCCGGGGTGGCTCGTGGTCTTCATCGGCCTGACGATCCTGGCGAGCGAGTTCCACTTCTTCCACCGCATCATCACGTGGCTGCGCGCGCAGCTCCACCGCTTCTGGGACTGGGCGAAGGCGCACGGACCGCAGTGGCTGCGGAGGGCGGCCGACCGCGGCAAGGCCGACGTCGACGCGGCGCACGCCGACGCACACCGCAGCACCGGGGTCCGCGCACAGCGACCGAACCGGGCGCGGGCCGGGCACTAGCCCTCGCGCAGCGCTACTCGGCGACGGTCCGGACGGAACCGGTCGCGGTGCGCTCGACGGCCTCGGCGGCGCGCTCCTCGACCCCGGCCGCGCTGCGTGACGCGAGCTGCAGCACGAGGGCGATCGCCGCGGCGAGGACGATGAAGGCGCCGTAGCCGGCGAGCACCGGCACGAAGCCGAACGCCGGTTCGACGAGTCCCGCGACGACGGCGGGTACGCCGAACGCCAGGTAGCTGACGATGTAGACCGACGACAGGAGTCCGGCGCGGTGCGTCGGCGCCGCGGTGGCGAGCAGCATCCGCAGGGGTGCCTGGAAGCCCGCGCCGAAGCCGACGCCCGCGATCGCGCTGCCGACGACGAGTCCGGGCAGCGAGTGCGCGAACACGAACGCCACGGTGACGACCGGGCCGACGATGAGCGCGACGAGCCCGAGGAACAGGCTCCGACGTGTGTCGAGGCGCTGGATGGCGAGACCGGTGAGTCCGCCGACGCCGGTGACGACGGCGATCAGGGCCCCGGCTGCGAAGTGGTCGTGGATGCCGAACACCGCGCCGAGCGCCGACGGCACGAGCGACAGGAACAGCCCGCCCAGTGCCCAGCTGGCGACGAGTGCCCCGGCGACGCCGCGGAAGAGCGCCCGCGACGCCCGCGGGACGGACACGGTCGGGCGGAGGGAGCGGAGTGCACCCGGTCGGCGGGTGACCCGCTCGGGCACGACGACCAGGGCGGCGACGAGCAGCAGCAGGAGCGCACCGAAGAGCACGTAGACGAGCTGCTCCGGTGCCGGGCCCCACTCCACGAGGGCGCCGCTCGACACCGCGCCGGTCGCCAGGGCGAAGGGTGGGACGGCACCGTTCAGCACGCCCGCGAGCGAGGGGAAGCGCTCGAGCGAGTTGTCGATGAGCGCTGCACCGAGGGCGCCGATGAGCAGCCCGACCGCGACGCCCTGCACGATCCGGTCGACCACGAGGGCCGTGAACCCGTCGGCGCCGGTGAACAGCACGAGCGACACGACGAGCAGCAGTCCGCCGGCGACGAGCACGGGCTTCCGGCCGACGTGGTCGGACAGCCGACCGGCGACGAGCATGGTGACGAGGAGTCCGGCGACGTAGATCGCGAACACCCCCGTGAGCATGAGCGGCGTGAGGTCCCACTCGGCGGCGTAGACGGGGTAGATCGGCGACGGGACCGAGGACGAGGCCATCGCCACGAAGAGCATGGCGGCGAGGATCCAGAACCCCGCGACTCCGCGTGCTGACTGCATGGTGGCACCTTCCCGCCGGACTGTTGTACGAGCCCATTCGTACAGCAGGTCCACAGTACGACGCAAGTCGTACTGCGCGGTCGGCGGTGCTACCGTCGTCGCATGCCCGCCGCGCCCGTGGACTCCGTCGTCGCCCCAGAACGCCTGCCGCAGCCGACCGTCGCCGAGATGGACCTGCCCGTCGTGCTCGACGCACTGAGCGACCCGATCCGGCTGACGATCCTGCACCGCTACCTGGTCGACGCCGCCGGCGGCGTCCGCAGCTGCGGGTGGGTCGGGGTCGACCGACCGAAGTCGACGCTGACGCACCACTTCCGCGTCCTGCGCGAGGCCGGCCTGCTCGAGCAGCACCAGGAGGGACTGACGCGCTCGAGCCGGGTCCGGGTCGAGGACGTGCAGCAGCGCTTCCCCGGGCTCCTCGACCTGGTGGCCGCGTGGCAGGTCCCCGCGACCGTCATGCGCGAGGAGGTCCCCGCGTGACCGGCCGGCCCCGCGGTCCGATCGCCCACGAGCTCCCGACGATCACGACCGTCCCCGCGGTGACGACGGCGCTCGCCGCCGACCTCGACGCCGCGGGCTTCACCGTCGACCGCATCGACGCACTCTGGGGCACCGAGGCCGCTGCATCGCTGCACCGCGGTTCCCGGGTCGCCGCGCTGCGGGCGCTCGCCGCGCGGGACACCACGCCGCTGACCACGCTCGCGACGCTGTTCGTGCTCGGCCTGCCGGTCGACCGGAGCGATGCCGAGCGGGCGTTCCCGACGGCCGGGCTCGACGCGGTGCTCGCGGCCGGTCTGCTCCGGATCGACGACGGTACGGACGACGCCGGTGCTCCCGACGCCGACCACCTCCTGGTCCACCCGACCGTCGACCTGCGGCCCTACGCCTTCGTCGACGACCTCGGCGCCGGCAGCTGGTGGATCGTCTCCGACCTCGGGGAGCTCGCGCTCGGCACCGCACTGGGCGAGGAGCACGTGCTCGGCATCGGCGGCGCGACCACCACGCTCTCCGGGCTCCAGGTCCCGGTGCCGGTCCGTCGGGTGCTCGACCTCGGGACCGGGTGCGGGATCCAGGCCATGCACGCCCGTCGCTTCGCCGACGAGGTCGTCGCCACGGACATCTCCCGCCGCGCGCTCGACATCGCCCGGTTCAACGCGGCGCTCAACGGCATCGACGGCATCGAGTTCCGGCTCGGGTCGCTGTACGAGCCGGTGGTGGGCGAGCGGTTCGACCGGATCGTGTCGAACCCGCCGTTCGTCATCACCCCGCGTCGCGACGACGTGCCGTCCTACGAGTACCGCGACGGCGGCATGGTCGGCGACGCGCTCGTCGAGACCGTGCTCCGCGGGCTCGCCGACCACCTCGAGCCCGGCGGGACCGCGCAGCTGCTCGGCAACTGGGAGTACCGCTGGGGCGTCGACGGGCTCGACCGGGTGCGCTCGTGGTTCGCGGACGCCGAGGACCTCGACCTGTGGGTCGTCGAGCGGGAGCGCGAGGACCCGCCCGCCTACGCCGAGACCTGGATCCGCGACGGCGGCACGAAGCCCGGCACGGACGGGTTCGACCGGCTCGTGGACGCCTGGCTCGACGACTTCGCGACCCGGCGGGTCACCGGGGTCGGTTTCGGGTACGTGGTCGTCCGGCGTGCGTCGGCGTCGGCAACGGAGATCGGTCGGCCGGGAGGTACGGCTCGCCTCCGCCGCACCGAGCGGGTCCCCGAGGCGCTCGGTTCCAACCCCGTGGGGCTCGGCGCGACGGTCGCACGGGTGCTCGACGCCACCGGGTGGCTCGAGGCGCACGACGACGAGGCGCTCGCCGCCGCCCATCTGCGGGTCGCCGGTGACGTGACCGAGGAGCGGCACTACTGGCCCGGGAACGACGACCCGACCGTGATCACGCTCGTGCAGGGCGGTGGCTTCGGCCGTCGGGTGGACGCGGACACGGCGCTCGCCGCGTTCGTGGGTGCCTGCGACGGGGAGCTGTCGGTCGCGGCGATCGTCGGCGCCATCGCGCAGATCACCGGCGTCGACGAGGACGCGCTCGCGGCAGACCTGCTGCCGCGCGTGCGCGACCTGGTGCTGGACGGCCTGCTGCTCGCACCGACGTCCTGAGGCCGCCCCGCGCCTCCCCTCCGGTCAGCGCGAGCGGTGGTTCCGCCAGGTGTGCTCGGGGGCGTAGCCGAGGAGCTCGCGGGCCTTCTCGCTGGAGAGCAGGGAGCTCGTGCCGTCGATGTCCGCACGGCGCTCGATGTCCGGCACGAAGCGCTCCACGAGCTCGATCGTCGGGGTGTCCATCACGGTGTCGGGGCTCGCGATGACGAACGCCTCGAACCCGGTGAGCTCGGCCTCGAGCGACCGCCGCACGGCCTGCGCCCCGTCGCGCGAGTCGATGTACGACCACAGGTTGAAGGTCTTCGCCTCGGGGGAGGCGTCCCACGGGAACGACGGGTAGTCGGTCTCGTCCATGACGTTCGAGAAGCGCAGCCCGATCATCTTGAGCTCCGGGTCCCAGCGGGTGAAGTGGCGGGCCATCTCCTCCTCGACCGCCTTGCCGAGCGAGTACGAGGACTGCGGGCGGACCGCGAACTCCTCGTCGACGGGCAGGTACGGCGGGTGGTGCTCGCCCATCGGGATGCCGAGCAGGGTCTCGCTCGACGCCCACACGACGTTCTTGATCCGGGCGACACGGGCGGCGTGGAAGACGTTGATCGACGCGGTCACGTTGTTCGTGATGAGGGCGACGTCGGGCACCTGTCCGGGGGCCGGTACGGCGGCGAGGTGCACCACGGCGTCGACGCGGTCGTAGCGGTCGTCGATGCCCGTGAGCGCCCCGAGCACCTGGCCGTAGTCGCTCAGGTCGATGCGGACGAAGGGCACCCGCTCCGGCTTGTCGGGGGAGGGCACCCGGTCGAGCAGGACCACGTCGTACCCGTGCTCGTCGAGGTCGCGGACGACCGCCCGTCCGAGCTTCCCGCTGCCTCCGGTCACCACAACACGCGTCATCGCGTCACTCCACATCGTCGTCGGACGGCCTGGTCGGCCGGACCCCATCCTGCCGTGCGCGCCCGAGCGGGGACCAGGCACTGGCGGTACCTGTCCGGGCGACGCAGGCGGTGCAGGCGACGCAGGCGACGCAGGCGATGCGGCCGACGTGGCCCGGGGCCGGAGCGGTCGAGCGCGGCGGGAGCGCGGCGGGCCGGGGTGCCGGCGTCAGGCCGGGGCGGGCGTGACGGACTGCGCGACCGCGAGCCGTGCGACGAGCTCGACGTGGTCGGCCATGTCCCGCGACGGGTCGTACAGCCACTGGATCTGCATGCCGTCGGAGATCGCCAGGAGCACGCTCGCCAGCTGCTCGGTGTCCACGTCGGAGCGGAGCCGGCCGTCCTGCTGCATGCTGCGGAAGTCCCGGGCGAAGTCGCTCCGGCTGCGCTCGTAGCGCTCGCGGAAGTACTCGTGCGCGGGGTGCTCGTCGTCGGTCGCGGCGGCGGCGGACAGGTTCACGAACATCTGCACGAGGCCCGGGACCTCGGTGTTGTGCCGGACGATCGCCGCGAGGAACGCACCGGGGTCCTCGGCCGCGGTGCCCCAGTCGTGCGCCAGGTCGACCTCGTCGCGGCGACGGAGGATCTCCACCCAGAGGTCGTCCTTCGAGTCGAAGTAGTGCAGCAGCCCGGCCTGGGTGAGCCCGACCGCGTCGGCGATGTCCTTGATGCTCGTGCGCCGGAACCCCTGCTGCGCGACGAGGTCGAGCGCGACCGTGAGGATCTCCTCGCGCTTCGCGATCCCCTTCGCGTACGAACCCCGTCGTGCCATGGCGCGAGCGTACAGCGGGTTCGAGACCCAACAAACCTACTTCCGATAGGTTTTGGGTGCTACGCTGCCCGCAGCCGCCGACGATGGCGCGCGGAGGTCATGCCCCGTCGCCTGCGTCGCACAACGAAGGGACCGACCATCGTGACCACCGTGGACGACACCACCCGCGCCTCCCGGCCGACCGCCGCGTCGCCGCTGGACGAGCGCATCGCCGCGCTCGTCGGACAGCTGACGACCGCGGAGAAGGTCCAGCTGCTGACCGGGCGCGACTTCTGGACGACCTGGCCGGTCGAGAAGATCGGGCTGCGCCGCATCCTGATGTCCGACGGTCCGTCCGGCGTCCGCGGCGAGGTCTGGGACGAGCGCGACCCGTCGCTCAACCTGCCGTCCGCCACCGCCCTGTCGGCGAGCTGGGACCGCGCGATCGCGAAGCGCTACGGTGCCGCCGCGGCGGTCGAGGCCCGCCGGAAGGGCGTCGACGTCGTCCTCGGCCCGACGATCAACCTGCACCGCTCGCCCCTCGGTGGTCGCCATTTCGAGGCGTTCAGCGAGGACCCGCTGCTGACCGGCGACCTCGCCGCGTCCTACGTCGACGGCGTGCAGGAGAACGGCGTCGCCGCGACCCCGAAGCACTACATCGCGAACGACTACGAGACCGACCGGTTCACCGCGTCGACGGAGGTGTCGGACCGTGCGCTCCGTGAGCTGTACCTGCTCGCGTTCGAGAAGGCCGTGACCGAGGCGCACGCCTGGGCGGTCATGTCGTCCTACAACGCGATCAACGGCGTCACCGCGTCCGAGAACGACCTGCTCGAGACACCGCTCAACTCGGAGTGGGGCTTCGACGGCATCGTCGTGTCCGACTGGACCGGCGTCCGCTCGGTGGAGTCGGCGAAGGCGTCGCAGGACGTCGCGATGCCCGGGCCGAACCCCTGGTGGAGCCAGGGGCCCCTGCTGCAGGCGGTCGAGTCGGGCGAGGTCCCGATGGAGGCCGTCGACCGCAAGGTCCGCCGCATCCTGACCCTCGCCGCCCGCGTCGGCGCGCTCGAGGGCTTCGAGCCCGTGGCCGCGCAGCCGGTGCACGTCGAGGACGGCGTCGCGTTCGTGCGGACGGCCGAGGCCGAGGGCACCGTCCTCGTCCGCAACACCGGGATCCTGCCGCTCGATGCGTCCGCGGTGTCGCGGATCGCGCTCCTCGGGCACAACGCCGACCAGGCCCGCACGCAGGGCGGCGGTTCGGCGACGGTGGTGCCGGAGCACGTCGTCACGCCCATCGAGGGCATCCGAACGGCCTTCCCCGGCGCGACGGTCGACCACGCCATCGGCGCCGTGGTGCAGGAGGGCATCGCGGAGTTCCCGCTGTCCAGCATCACGAACCCGGCCACGGGGGAGCCCGGCGCACGGGTGGCGTTCGTCAAGGGCGGCGAGGAGCTGTTCGTCGAGGACCGCCGTGCCACCGCGCTGTTCTGGTTCGGCGGCGACGCCCCGATCCGGGAGTCCGACCGACTCGACGTCACCACGACGTACACCGCCGAGACGACGGGGACCGTACGGATCGGCATCGGTGCCGCCGGTCGCTCCCGCATGTGGATCGACGGCGAGCTCCTGCTCGACGAGACCGTGCCGGTCGAGGGGGACCAGCTCGGTGCGGCGTTCCTCAACCCGCCCGCGCGCTCGGTGCCGGTGTCGGTCGAGGCCGGGCAGCAGCTCGCGATCCGGATCGAGCACGACATCGTGCAGGACGAGGCGCTGGGCGGTGTGCTCGCCTACCAGTTCGGTACCGAGCCGAGCGACGCCGACCCCGCCGCACTCGTCGAGGCCGCGGTCGCGACGGCCCGCGACGCCGACGTGGCGATCGTCGTCGTCGGGACGAACAGCAAGGTCGAGTCCGAGGGCTACGACCGCTCGTCGCTCGCGCTGCCGGGCCACCAGGACGAGCTGGTCCGTGCCGTCGCCGCCGTGAACCCGAACACGGTCGTCGTGGTGAACTCCGGTTCGCCGGTCGAGATGCCCTGGCGGAACGACGTCGCCGCGGTGCTCCTGACCTGGTTCGGCGGACAGGAGTACGGCAACGCGCTGGCCGACGTCCTGACCGGTGCCGCGGAGCCCGGCGGGCGCCTGCCCACCACCTGGCCGGCGACCCTCGCCGACGTCCCGGTGCAGGACGTCACGCCGGTCGACGGCAAGGTCGCCTACGACGAGGGCGTGCACGTGGGCTACCGTGCCTGGCTGCGCGCCGGCACCGAGCCCGCCTACCCGTTCGGCCACGGGCTGGGCTACACCACCTGGACGATCGACGGCGTCGCCGCGTCGCCGACCGTGACGGAGGGTGACGCCGCGATCGTCACCGCGACCGTGGCGAACACGGGCGACCGTGCCGGGAAGCACGTCGTGCAGGTCTACGCCTCGCGGACGGAGTCGTCGGTCGACCGTCCCGTTCGCTGGCTCGTCGGCTTCGCGCCCGTCCGGCTCGGGGCAGGGGAGTCCACCGAGGTGTCGATCGAGGTTCCGGCCCGGGCGTTCGCACACTGGGACGGCGCCTGGCGCTACGAGCCCGGGACGTTCGAGCTCCACGTCGGTGCCTCGGTCGCGGACCTGGCCGGTTCCGCGGCCCTCGAACTGGAGTGAGCCGATTTCCGCACGGTCGTGGATGCGTTCAGTAGCATGAATCCGCGCCAGTCGGCTGGTTACCGTCGGCGCGCGCACCACCGAGGGATCGTCGTGTGAGCGAAGCGGCCTCCTGATCCGGCCGTGGGACCCCGTCGATCCCGGTGCGTCCAGAATGCGTCCCCGCGTCCGCGCGGGGGCGCATTCGTCGTCCTGTGGGCAAAGGTACGAGAGCGTACCTTTCCGCGTCTGACCAGGGGTTGTCGTGCGCAACTGGCCATGTGCCCGTTCACCGGGAAGTGATGATGACAAATCCTTCAGAAAGTGAAAGAGTGATGCCACCATCCCGTACGGATCAGGGACGAGATGGTCATCCGGCCCGGGGCTCGTCGGACCTCACCACCCCGACTCGAGCCCCGGCCGGGTGCCTGTCGTCAGCGGTCGTGCTCAGGGCAGCCGCGGGGCGATCTCCTCGGCGACGACCCGCAGGATGCGTTCGTGCGCCGCGGCGTCGCCGTTCGCCGGCAGGGTGATCACCAGCTCGTCGGTCGCCTGGACCGCGGGGTCGGCCGCCAGTGCGTCGACGATCTCGTCCACACCGCCCGACACGATCCTGCTGAACCGGAACGGCGGACCGCTCAGGGGGCGCCCCTCGTCGTCCATCCCGCTCGCGTACCCGGTGAGGAACTCCTCGTGCACCCGGCGGTCGTGGTCGTCGAGCAGCGGGACGACGATCCGACCGACCGCCACCTTCGGCGTGCGGCCGGGGTGCTCGCCGGCGGCCTGCAGCTCAGCGAAGCGGTCGCGGTACGCGGTGAGCTGGTCCGCCTGTGCCTGGGCGAACGGGGCGCCGGTGTCCTCGGTGTTGAGCGTCGAGCAGTGCAGCAGCAGGCCCTTCTCGGCCGTGCGGACCGCGGTGCCCGTGCTGCCGCCGCCCCACCAGACGCGGTCGCGCAGGCCGGGCGACAGCGGCTGGAGGGCCAGATCGGCACCGGCGGGGATGCTCTCGTAGCCCTTCCCCGCGGTGCCGAGCGGCTCGCCCTGCAGGACCTCGAGCAGCCGCGCCGCGCGCACCTCTGCCTCGTCGCGGAAGCTGCGTTCCGACCCGCCGAACACCGGGTCGAGGATCGGGCCGTACCCGGCGATCCCGGTGCTGATGCCGAGCTGCACCCGACCGTCGCTGAGCAGGTCGACGGTGCTGGCGTCCTCGGCGAGGCGGATCGGGTCCTCGTACCGCATGCCGAGGACGGCGGTGCCGAAACCGATGGTGCTCGTGCGCTGGGCGGCCGCCGCGAAGAACGTCATCGGGCTGGTCAGGAAGGGCTCGAAGTGGCGGCCCCGGACCCAGCCGGTGCCGTACCCGAGCGACTCGGCCGTCTCGAACAGGCGGAGACCGTCCTCCAGGGCGGCAGCAGCACCGGCGGTGCCGCCGTGGTTGGGGACGAAGGAGAGGAAGCCGAGTTCGCGCACGGTCTGAGTCTATGCGCGCGCATCGATTCCCGACAGGGCGCCGGACGGGAGGCGCGGCTCGTCTCCGGCCTGCGACCTGCGGTCGGTGCGTGCGGACGCCGGATGCGTGACGGAGCGGCCCCGTGCCTCCCGTCCGCCGCCGGCTCGTCTGCCGGTCACCGCCCACCTGGGAGGATGGGCGCATGACCGACGTCACCACCACCCCGCCGCTCCTCGCCGCCCTGCCGGCGGCGGTCGACGGCGCCGTCGACCCCGACGCGGTCTACCAGGCGTTCGCCGACTGGGCCGAGGCGGGCGGGCGACCGCTCTACCCGGCGCAGGACGAAGCGCTCATCGAGCTCGTCTCCGGCGCGAACGTCGTCCTCAGCACGCCGACCGGCACCGGCAAGTCCCTCGTCGCGGCCGGGGCGCACTTCGCCGCGCTCGCCGAGGGCAAGCGCAGCTACTACACGGCGCCGATCAAGGCCCTCGTCTCCGAGAAGTTCTTCCAGCTCGTGGACCTGTTCGGCGCGCAGAACGTCGGCATGGTGACCGGTGACTCGAGCGTCAACGCGGACGCCCCGATCATCTGCTGCACGGCCGAGATTCTCGCGAACACCGCGCTCCGCCAGGGCCCGGACGCCGAGGTCGACGTCGTGGTGATGGACGAGTTCCACTTCTACGGCGACCCCGACCGCGGCTGGGCGTGGCAGGTGCCGCTGCTCGTGCTCGAGCGCGCGCAGTTCCTGCTCATGTCGGCGACGCTCGGCGACGTCACGACCATCGCCGACGACCTGTCGCGCCGGACCGGGCGCCCGACCGCACGGGTCACCGGCGTCTCGCGGCCCGTGCCGTTGTCGTACGAGTACGTGCTGACCCCGGTGCAGGAGACGGTCGAACGTCTGCTCGAGGAGGGGAAGGCGCCGGTCTACATCGTGCACTTCGCCCAGGCCGCTGCGCTCGAACGGGCGCAGGCGCTCATGTCCGTGAAGGTGGCGTCGCGCGAACGCCGGGACGAGATCGCCGCCGCGATCGCCGGGTTCCGCTTCAGCGCCGGGTTCGGGCAGACGCTGTCACGACTCATCCGGGCCGGCATCGGCGTGCACCACGCGGGCATGCTGCCGAAGTACCGCCGGCTCGTCGAGCAGCTCGCCCAGCGCGGCCTGCTGCCGGTGATCTGCGGCACCGACACCCTGGGGGTCGGGATCAACGTGCCGATCCGCTCCGTGCTGCTCACCGGGCTGACGAAGTTCGACGGCTCCCGGATGCGGCAGCTGTCCGCCCGCGAGTTCCACCAGATCGCCGGACGAGCCGGACGAGCCGGCTACGACACCGAGGGCGACGTCGTGGCCGAGGCGCCGGAGCACGAGATCGAGAACGCCCGGGCCGTCGCCAAGGCCGGGGACGACCCGAAGAAGAAGAACAAGGTCAAGAAGAAGAAGGCGCCGGAGGGGTTCGTCTCGTGGGGGCCGGCGTCGTTCGACCGGCTCATCGCCGCCGAGCCCGAGCCGATGGTGTCCCGGATGCGGATCACGCACGCGATGGTGCTCGCCGTCGTCGCCCGCGGGGGTGACGCCTTCGCCGACGTCCGCTCGCTCGTGTTCGAGAACCACGAGCCGCGCTCCCGGCAGCTCGCGATTGCCCGACGCGCGCTGTCGATCGCCCGCACGCTGATCAACGCCCGCGTGATCGAGAAGGTCGACGGGCGCTACCGCATGACCGTCGACCTGCCCGTGAACTTCGCGCTCAACCAGCCGCTGTCGCCGTTCGCACTCGCCGCCTTCGAACTGCTCGACCCCGAGTCCCCGACGTACGCGCTCGACATGGTGTCGGTCGTCGAGGCGACCCTCGACGACCCGCGCGCCGTCCTCGCGCAGCAGCAGTTCAAGGAGCGCGGCGAGGAGGTCGCCCGGATGAAGCGCGAGGGCATCGAGTACGAGGAGCGGATGGAGCTGCTCGAGGAGGTCACCTGGCCCAAGCCGCTCAACGAACTGCTGACCGCCGCGTACGAGGCCTACGCGGCCGAACAGCCGTGGGTGCTCGACTTCACGCTGTCGCCCAAGGCCGTGGTGCGCGACGTGTACGAGCGGGCGATGACCTTCGGCGACTTCGTGCGGTTCTACCAGCTGACCCGCTCCGAGGGACTCGTGCTCCGGTACCTGTCCGACGCCTACCGCACCATGCGCCAGACCATCTCCGAGGAACAGCGCACGCCCGAGCTCGACGACCTGATCGAGTGGCTCGGCGAGGTCGTGCGGCAGACCGACTCCTCGCTCGTCGACGAGTGGGAGGCGCTGGTCAACGGCTCCGTCGCGGAGGCCGCCGCGGAACACGACGAGATCGCGCCGCCGCAGCCCGCCCGGCTCACCGGCAACCCGCGAGCGTTCCGCGTGCTCGTGCGGAACGCCCTGTTCCAGCGGGTGCTGCTCGCGGCGGCCGACGACGTTGCCGGGCTCGCCGCGCTCGACGGGGCCGCAGGGTTCGGGCAGGAGGAGTGGGACGCCGTGCTCGAGGAGTACTACGAGGAGCACGACGCGATCGGGACCGACGGGGACGCCCGGTCGATGGCGTACCTGGTGCTCGACGAGCACGGGCCGGGTCGGACCTGGCGGGCACGGCAGATCTTCGCCGACCCCGAGGGCGACAAGGACTTCGGGTTCTCGGCGACGATCGACCTGGACGCGTCCGACGAGACCGGCGAAGCCGTGGTGCGCGTCACCGAGATCGGCCGGTTCGACGGCTGGGCCGAGGTCGACGTCGACTGAGGGCGGCCTCGCTCGGCGGTCACAGGGAACCTCGCCGCCGCGGTCCGGGTACCTTCGACGCCAGCCCCGGACACCCGGGACGGGGCACCACGGAAGGACCCGTCATGCGCATCGGATCGAGCATCGCCCTGATCGTCATCGGAGCGATCGTCGCCTTCGCGGTCGACTACCAGATCGCCGGCATCGACCTGCGCCTGATCGGCTACATCCTGATGGCCGCCGGCGTCGTGCTGCTCATCATCAGCCTGGCGGTCGGGTTCGGCGGGCGTCGGACCACGACCACCACCCGGTCGGGCGTCGACCCGGCGTCGGGGGAGCAGATCACCCGGCAGGACCGTCGCGACGGCACCTACTGAGCGCACGTCCCGAGCGGACGACGACGACGGGCCCGGGCGAGGACATCGCCCGGGCCCGTCGTCGTGCGGCTCGTCGTCTTGCGGCCCGACAGGGCGTGCGGTTCGTCAGAACAGGGTGGCAGGCGGTTCGACCTGCACCGGCTCCGGAGCGGGCGGGACGACGGTGTCCGGCCAACCCGGTCCCGTCGGCACCTCGGTGCGGTTCTGGAAGGCGGTCGCAGCGCCACGGGCACGGACGTCCGCGGCCTCGTTCATCTCGTGGCCGACGTGACCGCGGACCCACTCGAAGGTGACCTTGCGGCCCTGCAGCTCGGCGTCGAGCTCCTTGATGATCTCGACGTTCAGCACGGGCTTGCCGTCGGCCTTCCGCCAGCCCTTGCGCTTCCACCCGGCCAGCCACTCCGTGCACGCCTTGATCGCGTACTGGCTGTCGCAGAGGATGTGCAGCGGCTCGCCGGTGTCCTTCGTGGCGCGGAGCAGCTGCAGCACGGCCGTGAGCTCGCCGATGTTGTTCGTCGCCCGCGGCCATCCACCGGCTGCCCAGCGGTCGTCATCGACGTACCAGGCCCAGCCGGCCGGTCCGGGATTGCCGAGGGCGGAGCCGTCTGCGGCGGCGACGATGGTCACGATGTGGCCTCCTGGGTGGTGCGGGGTGCTGGACGAGCGTAACGGACCCGCACCGGGCTCCGTGTCAGCGCGAGGCCGGGTCCAGGTTGATCCAGGAGCCGGCGAGCACCCAGTTGTTGCCACGGGTCTGCATCGTCGGGTTGAGCCACCGCAGCTGGTCCACGGTGATGCCGAAGCGCTTCGCGATGGTGGACTGGTCGTCGCCCTCGTTGACCTTGTAGCTGACCGGGGTGCCGGTCGTCCCGCGCAGGGTCTCGTCGGCGGCGTCGAACGCGTAACCGTACGCACCCGGTCGGGCCGCGCCGAGCGTGACGTGCAGGTCCGGGTCGGGGTTGGGGATCGACCAGGAGAGCTTCCCGATCGCGAGCACCTTGTAGACCCACGGGCGGGCACTGTCGTCGCCGTCGGACTGCGGGACGAGGACGACCGTGTGCAGCCAGTCCGGGTAGGGGCCGCCGTCGCTCAGGCTGACCGTCGCGGGCGGCTGGGCGTCGGCGTCCCACTGCGTCGTGGCGACCGCTTCGGTGTCACCACCGTCGCCGTACTGCGCCGTGCGCCGGAACTGCACGGACATCGGCTGCGGCTGCGTGGTGCGGTAGTCCGACAGCTGCGCGTCGAACGTGCCGTGGTCGTTCGCGACGACCCGGACGTGGATCGACGTGTCGCCGGTCTTCGACACCGCGTCGGTCTCCGCGACGACCGTGCCCGCCGGGACCGCCTGCGGCGCCGCGACGGGCTGTGCGGTGTCGCCCGACCCGCCGACGGGCCCCGGCGTCGCGGAGGCGCTCGGCGCAGCGTGGCCGGTCGGCGCCGGCAGCGGGGCGTCGTCGCCGAACAGCGAGCAGCCCGCCAACAGCAGCGTGCTCACGCCCACCAGTGCGACGGCTGCCGCGCCCCGTGCCCTCGTCCGACCCATCGTCCGGCCCCCTTCGTCGGGACGACGGTACCCGAGCGGGAACCGGATCACGGCCGTCGTGACCGAACCGGTACCAGGAGCCCCGGCCTACTGTGCGGGGCATGAGCGACAGCATCCCGAACGTGCCCGGCCCCGACGAGTCCGACGACCGCGCCCGCAACGACGAACTCCGCGACGCGGCGCACAGCGACGACGTCGACGGCGTGAGCGGCCGCGAGCAGCGTGCCGCCGACACGTCCTACAGCCCGTCGAGCGAACGGGAGACGGTCGCGTCGCAGACGCAGCAGCGCAGCCGTGAGGACCTCGAGCAGGACGGCATCGACCCGTCCCGCGTGGTGGCGGCACCCGGCACCGGCGGTGCGGACGACGCGGGTGACGTCGAACCCGAGCCGGGCGACCTGAACCTGCCGTGGCAGTCCGAGGAGGACCGCCGGGGCTAGGGCGTGTCTCCTGAAGATCAGGTAGAGCGCTGGCGCGCTGTAGTGGTGACATGATTCCAGCTGCTCTCCGATGCTCAGTGGTCTTCGATCCAGTCGTTCATGCCGGGTCCGACAGGCAAACGTGGCCGTCCGTTCGCGGACGCTCGGAGCATGGTCGAGGGGATCGTGTACCGGTATCGGACCGGGATCGCGTGGCGTGACCTGCCCGAGGGGTTCGGGCCGTGGCAGACGGTGTGGAAGTGGCATCGCCGGATGGCAGGCGACGGCACGTGGGACAGGGTCCTCGCCGCAGTGACAGCGTCCGCGGACCAGGCTGGGGCGGTGGATCGGCCGTTGTCAGTGGACTCCACGATCGCTCGCGCGCATCAGCACGCCACGAACATCGCCCGCACCACAGGGGGAACCATCGAACCACGCGGATCCGGGACTCGAGCCGCCTGATCACGGATTCGGCCGCTCCCGCGGCGGCCTGTCCACGAAGGTCCACCAGCTCGTCGACGGCCACGGGCTGCCCCTGGTCACCCTGATCACGCCCGGACAAGCCGGCGACTCACCGATGCTGCTGCCGCTGCTGGCAGCGCTCGAAGTGGCCCGTCCGGTCGGCAGGCCGCGGACCCGACCGGACCGGCTCCGCGGTGACAAGGCGTACTCATCCAAAGCGATCCGGCAACACCTGCGCGACGGCGGTATCGAGTCCGTGATCCCCGAGCCTCGCGACCAGCAAGGACGCCGGAAACGGCGTGGTTCCCGCGGCGGGAGACCCGTGACCTACGACCGCATCGACTACAGGAACCGGAACGTCGTCGAGCGTGGCTTCTGTCGCCTCAAGCAATGGCGAGCCCTGGCGACGAGGTACGACGACCTCGCGATCGTCTACCGCTCAGCCGTCGTGCTCAACGCCGTCATCGCCTGGACCCACCATTCAGGAGACACGCTCTAGGTCCCTCCCGCTCCGCCCATCATCCCCGATCGACCCAGGAGCAGGAACCATGATCACCACGACACGCACCACCAAGACCGCGGCCCGCCGTCCGGCCGAGAAGACCTCGACGCCCCGCCGCACCATCGAGGAGAAGAAGGCGCAGGCCGCCGCACTCCACGAGTCGATCGCGACGCAGGTTGAGAGCTTGCGCGACGCGGAACGGTGGACGGCGTTCCTCGCGTGCGCGTCCGCGTTCCACGCCTACAGCCTGGGCAACGTGTTGTTGATCCTCGGTCAGCGCCCCGACGCGTCGCGCGTCGCCGGGTTCCGCAAGTGGCAGGGACTCGGCCGAGGATGATCCCGCACACGATCGGTGCAGCTGACGGCAGGCCTGTCGGGGGGGCTCACCATTCTTGCTGCGGCAGGTGAGCACGCGCACATCGCACCCTGATCGAGGACGGACATCGACCGGTCAGCGCCTGTCGTGATCCGGCAGCGGTTCAGTCCAGGACGAAAGCGGCGCGCCGCCGCCGGTCGATCGCATGGATGGTCAGAGCAATGACCGCGCCCAGCAGTGCTCCGACGGTGTTCATGAACCAGTCGTTGGTGTCGCATCGCCGGCCGAGTGCCGGTGCGAGGGCCTGCACGACCTCGATGGCGACGGAGAGGGCGACGGTGCCGGCGAGGACGGTGAGTGGCCGGTTCGTCGCCACGCTGAGGAAGAGCGCGAGCGGCAGCAGCAGCGCGATGTTGGCGAGGGTGTCGATGCCCTGGAACGGGACCGAGAACTGCACGGTGCAGGTGACGCCGCCAGAGCGGGCACCGTCGGGGAGCAGGGTGAGCACGAGGGCGGCGACGAACGACAGGCCGGAGAGGCCGAGCAGGACGCCGCGGAGCCGCAGACGGTGGAGCAGCCAGGCGACCCCCGTGGCGACGGCGAGGGCGACCCAGAACCCGATGGGGACGAGGGGGGCGTGTTCGGCGAGGAACGTGGAGATCATCGGGTGCCTTCGTGGTCCTGGTGGTGGTCGGTTTCGTGGCCGTGGTCGGCCTCGTGGTCGAGTCGGTCGAGCCAGATCCGCATGAGTGCGGTCTCCTCGGGGAGCAACGCGCTCGACCCGTCGTCGTCGAGCCGGGCGCGGAGCTGGCGACGAGCAGCCGCGTCGAGGTCGTCCTGGTCGCGGGCGGACGCCTCGATGAGGACGGCGTCGAGGACCGCGTCCCGGAGTGCGTCGTCGTCGGCAGTGTCCGGAGCCGTCGTGGTCATCTGGTGGAGTGCGAGTCCGACGTTGGCGGCGAGCAGCATGGTCGCTGCGACGGGGACGTCGACGCGGAGCAGGCCCGCGGCCGCGCACCGGGTCAGCGTCCGTTCGAGCAGCGAGGTCAGGCCGTCCCGCGCGGAACTGCTCGCCCACGGCCGTGGGGCGAACATCAGCCGGTAGAGGGCGGCGTGTTCCCGAGCGAACGCGAGGTGGTCGTCCCATCCGTGGCGCAGGTCCGCTGCCGGGTCGTCGGACACCTCGAGCTCGGCCTTCCGAGCGGTGTACCGCTGCAGGCCCGTCTCGGCGAGGGCGTCGAGGAGCCCGCGCTTGTCGCCGAAGATCCGGTAGAGCACGGGCTGGGTCACGCCGGCCGCTTCGCAGACCGCTCGGGTGGCGACGTCCCCGTCGGGGGCAGTGACCAGCTGGTCCTCCGCTGCGCGGAGCAGGGCGCTGCGGAGCGCTTCGTCAGATCGGGCCATGCAGTGATCGTAGCGCAAGTTGTATCGCTGATCGTAACTGTGCTACGTTCTGCCGTAGCGCCGAAATGCTCGGCGCGTATCACTGAAAGGACAGACGATGAGCACCACTCCTCGCCGCGTCGCCCTGGTCACCGGCGGCTCTCGCGGCATCGGCCGCGCCGTCTCGATCCGGCTCGCCGCGGACGGCTTCACGGTCGTCGTCAACCACGCCAGCGGGACGGCCGTCGCCGAGGACACCGTCGCCGAGATCGAGCGGACGGGCGGCCGTGCCGTCGCCGTGCAGGCCGACGTCGCGGACGAGCACGCCGTGGCCGCGATGTTCGACCGGGTCGAGGCCGAACACGGCGGCGTCGACGTCGTCGTGCACTCCGCCGGCCGCCTTGCGCTGTCGACGATCGCCGACCAGGACCTCGACGTCCTCGACGCACTGCACCGGACGAACATCCGCGGCACCTTCGTCGTCGCGCAGCAGGCTGCCCGTCGTCTCCGGGCCGGCGGGGCGTTCGTCGGCATGTCGACGTCGGTCGTGGGGACGCAGTTCCCGACCTACGGCGCCTACGTCGCGAGCAAGAGCGCGGTCGAGGGCATGACGATGATCCTCGCGAAGGAGCTCCGCGGCCGGGACGTCACGGCGAACGTGGTGGCTCCGGGGCCGACGGCGACCGAGCTGTTCCTCGACGGCAAGACGCAGGACCAGATCGACACCCTGGCGAAGGTCCCGCCCCTCGAACGGCTCGGCATGCCGGAGGACATCGCCGGTGTCGTCGCGTTCCTCGCCGGGCCCGACGGGCACTGGGTCAACGGCCAGACCATCCGCGCCAACGGCGGGATGGTCTGATGCCGACGCCGCGGGTCGTCCTCGTCACGGGCGCGTCGAGCGGCTTCGGCCGGCTGACGGCGGAGTCGCTCGCGCGGGCGGGGCACGTCGTCGTCGCCGGGATGCGTGCGGTCGACGGCCGGAACGCGCCCGCCCGTGCCGCGCTCGACGACCTCGCCGTGCGCGAGGGCCTGCAGCTCGGCGCGGTCGAGCTCGACGTGCAGTCGGAGCAGTCCGTCGACGAGGCGGTCAGCACCGTGATCCGTGCGCACGGGCGCATCGACGTGCTGGTGCAGAACGCCGGCCACATGGCCTACGGTCCGGCCGAGGCGTTCACGCCGGAACAGTTCGCCGCCCTGTACGACGTCAACGTCGTCGGCGCCCAGCGCGTCGCACGTGCCGTCCTGCCACACCTGCGGGCGCGCCGGTCCGGACTCGTCGTCTGGGTCGGCAGCTCGGCCACCCGCGGCGGCCACCCGCCGTTCCTGGCGCCGTACTTCGCGGCGAAGGCCGGCATGGACGCCCTGGCCGAGAGCTACGCGGCGGAACTGATCCGCTTCGGCATCGACACCACGATCGTGGTCCCGGGCGCCTTCACCTCGGGCACGAACCACTTCACGAACGCCGCCGTCCCGACGGACACCGCCCGCGTCGACGAACACGACACGGAGTACGGGGCGCTCCGGCGCGACCTGACCGACCGCCTCGCCGCGATCGTGCCGGCCGACGCCGACGTGCAGGACGTCGCCGACGAGATCGTGCGCGTGGTCGGCCTGGCCGACGGCGCCCGCCCGTTCCGGACCCACGTCGACCCCTCCCGTGACGGCAGCGAGGTCGTCTCGGCGGTCGCCGACCGCATCCGATCCGAGTTCTACCACCGCGTCGGCATCGAGGACCTCCTGTCCCCGAACGCCGCGCTCTGACCCCCGGAACGTCCGGGACACCCCACCGAGAGGAACACCATGCCCTTCGCCAACATCAAGGTCCCCGCTGACACCCTGACCCCGGAGTCGAAGAAGAAGCTGCAGGACGCCGTCACCGACGCCATCGTCGACGTCTACGGCGAGCGAGCCCGACCCACGACGCTCGTCATCCTCGACGAGGTCGCCGACGGCGGCTGGATGCTCGGCGGCACCATCCTCAACGAGGCGATGCTCGGCCGCGTCTGACCATCTCCGGGCGCGGCGGGGACCGACAGCACGGCCCCGCCGCGCCCCGCACCGGGAGCCGATCCGCGCTCCCTCGTCCTGCACATGCTCGCGTCCACCGACGACGGTGTGGCGCCCTCCCCGAAGGAACCCCGTGCACCTCACGTCTCGAGCACGCCGCACCATCGCCCTCGCCGTCGTCCCGACGGCTGTCCTGGCCTCCGGCCTCGTCATCGCCCAGGCGTCCTACGCCGCCTTCTCGGCCACGACGAGCAACGCCCCGAACTCCTGGTCTGCCGGGTCCGTCTCGCTCAGTGACGACGATTCCGACACCGCGCTCTTCACGGCCTCCGGGCTGCAGCCCGGTGACACGCGGACATCGTGCATCGTCGTCACGTCGACCGGCTCACTCCCCTCGACGGTGAAGCTGTACGGCACGGACCCGGCGACCACCAACGCACTGTCGAGCTCCTTGCACGTCACCGTCACCGAGGGCACCGGCGGGTCCTTCGGCAAGTGCAGCGGCTTCACCCCGCTCTCGCCCGCCGCGGTCTGGTCGGGCTCCCTCGCCGACCTCGGATCGACCGCCACGAGGTTCTCGAACGGCATCGGCACCTGGCGCACCGCCGGCGGTTCCTCCGAGTCGCGCACGTACCAGGTGACGGTCGCGCTCGACGCCGCGACGCCGAACTCTGCCCAGAACGGGACCGCGCGCATCGGTCTCACCTGGGAAGCGCAGAGTTCCTGAGCCCGGCCGTGGCCGACGTCACCCTGCGTCCGGACGGACGACGCGAACAGCCCTCGGCTGTCGTGGTGACACGATCCGGGCAAGCCTCCGCCTCGACCTGGGTGGTGTTCGCTGCGGCACTGCTCGGCCGCACGGTCCTCGTGGTCACCGTGAGCCTCCTGCTCTGGGCAGCGCTGCCTGCGTCATGGGCATGGACCCCCACGACGGTGGTGTCCGGATCCATGGCGCCGAAGATCCTCCCTGGTGACGTGGTCGTCGCGATGCCGGTCCACGATCGGGAGGTGACGATCGGGCAGGTGCTGCTGGTCGAGGACCCCGACCACCCGGAAGCGCTGCTGCTGCACCGACTCGTCGCGCGGACGCCGTCGGGTTCCCTGCAACTCCGCGGTGACGCGAACCCCACGCCCGATGCCCGGACGGTGGAGCCGGAGGACGTCCGCGGGGTCGGTGTGCTCCGGGTCCCGCTGGTCGGTCTCCCTGCACTGTGGGTCCGCGAGCACGACGTCGGCAGGCTCGCCGCGGCGACGCTCGGACTCGGGGGCGCCCTCGTGCTCTCGTCCCGCCTGGGCAGCCCAGGCGGACCCGAGGTGAGCCGTGCGGTCGGGCACGGTCGGCGACGACGGCGGTCCGTCCGCGCGGAACGTGCCCGGAGCGTGGTCTTCGTCGGTGCACTCGCCGCCGTCCTCGCCGTGGTGATCGTGGTGGACGATGCCGCTCGCGCAGCGTTCACGGCCACCGCGGCGAACACGGGTACCAGGCTCGCCACCGCGACGTTCCCGTGTCTGCAGCGAGCGCCGTTCGCACACACGTACCTGACCTACCGGTTCGACGACGCCCCCGGCACCTCCGCGGCCGACGGATCCGGGAACGGTCGCCACGGCACCCTCACCTCGGGAGTCTCGCTCGCCCCGGGCACCTGCCGAGCCGGGGACAGTCCGTCCCTGCTGGCGGGCGGGGTGCGGGGGCAGGTGATCACGGACGCGGCGGTCGATGCACCGCAGATCTTCGCGATCGAAACGTGGTTCCGGACCACGACGACGACCGGCGGGATGCTCCTCGGCTTCGGCAACCTCCGCTCGGACCAGTCCACCAAGTACGACCGACAGCTCTACCTCTCCGACGAGGGCGCCGTGCACTTCGGCGCCTACAACGGCACCAACATCGCGATCAGCTCCGCAGCCGGCCTGAACGACGGCGTCTGGCACCTCGCCACCGCGACCATGGACGCGTCGGGCATGCGGCTGTACGTCGACGGCGAACAGGTCGCCGCGAGCTCGAACGCCAGAGCAGAGGTCAGCACCGGGTGGTGGCGGATCGGCTTCGACAACCTCAACGGCTGGCCCGGCAACCACACGACATTCCACTTCAAGGGCAACCTCGACAACGTCGCCGTATATGAAGACACGCTGCCGGCGGCCGCGGTGCAGGAACACTTTGCCGTCGGCAGATGACCGGCAGGATGTCGAAGCAGTAGGCACGCAGGCCCTGGTCACTCGGGAACGGGGCCCGCCCGCCGAGCCGGGACTCAAGCGCATGTTCAAACCGAGTCGTCGGCAGATCAGTCCGGTGCGATTCCTCTGGACCCCAGCCGAACGGACGCGCGTACCACTGGCATCTCCGTTGGTGAAGAAGTCTTGGTAGGTCGGATCGATCCTGTCTGTAGCGCCGGCGGCGTCGACTGGCCGTCCGCTCGGGTGCGGGTGCAGCGACGATCGCCGTTGCACAATGGCGTTGATGTCGTCGGGTGACGGGTCCGACTTTCGCCCACTCGGGGCTGCCGCGTGTGGCGTCGTGAACGCGGGTTCGGCCAGCAGACCTCGCTTCAACGAAGTTCGCTGACCGGAAGGAGCTCTTGTCAGGGGACGACAGGGGGAACCATCGAATCACACGGATCCGGGACTCGAGCCGCCTGACCACGGATTCGGCCGCTCCCGCGGCGGCCTGTCCACGAAGGTCCAGCAGCTCGTCGACGGCCACGGGCTGCCCCTGGTCACCCTGATCACGCCCGGACAAGCCGGCGACTCACCGATGCTGCTGCCGCTGCTGGCAGCGCTCGAAGTGGCCCGTCCGGTCGGCAGGCCGCGGACCCGACCGGACCGGCTCCGCGGTGACAAGGCGTACTCATCCAAAGCGATCCGGCAACACCTGCGCGACGGCGGTATCGAGTCCGTGATCCCCGAGCCTCGCGACCAGCAAGGACGCCGGAAACGGCGTGGTTCCCGCGGCGGGAGACCCGTGACCTACGACCGCATCGACTACAGGAACCGGAACGTCGTCGGGCGTGGCTTCTGTCGCCTCGAGCAATGGCGAGCCCTGGCGACGAGGTACGACGACCTCGCGATCGTCTACCGCTCAGCCGCCGTGCTCAACGCCGTCATCGCCTGGACCCACCATTCAGGAGACACGCTCTAGGTCCCCGGCGACGGCGACGGCGACGGCGACGGCGTCAGGACACCGAGTCCGGGTGCGACCCGGTCCGCTGTCCGTTCTCGAGACCGGCGATCGCGGTCAGGTCCTCGTCGGTCAGCTCGAACCCGTCGACGTCGAGGTTCGCCCGGATGCGCGACGGCGTCACCGACTTCGGCAGCACGACGACCCCCTGCTGCACGTTCCACCGCACGAGCACCTGCGCCACGCTCACCCCGTGCGCGTCCGCGATCCGCGTGAGCACCGGGTCGTCGACGAGCCGCCCACGTCCGAGCGGCGACCACGCCTCGGTCCGGATGCCGTGCTCCTCGTGGAACGCGATCAGCTCGCGCTGCGGCAGCCACGGGTGGCGCTCGACCTGGTTGACGGCCGGCACCTCGCCCGTCTCGTCGACCACCCGCTGCAGGTGCGGCACCTGGAAGTTCGAGACGCCCACGCTCCGCGCCCGACCCTGCTCGCGCAGCTCGACGAGCGTCCGCCACGTCTCGACGTACCGGCCGTTCGCCGCCGCCGGCCAGTGGATGAGGTACAGGTCGACGGCGTCGAGTCCGAGCCGCTCGAGGCTCGCGTCGAACGCCCGCAGGGTCGCGTCGCGCCCCTGGTGGTCGTTCCACACCTTGGTGGTCACGAAGACGTCGTCGCGGTCCAGCCGGGAGGCACGGATCGCCTTCCCGACGCCGGCTTCGTTGCCGTACATCTCGGCCGTGTCGACGTGGCGGTACCCGGCGTCGAGCGCCAGGCCGACGGCGGTCTCCGCCTCGGCGTCGTCGACCTTGTAGACGCCGAACCCGATCGCGGGGATCGACCGGCCGTCGCGGAGGGGGAAGGAGGTGACCATGCACCCATCCTGCCCATCGGGGCGGGGGTGCGTCGTGCCTCCCGGCCGTCAGCTCGGCAGCGTGACCGGCTCGGTGTCGGGGAGGGGACTCGCGTCGCGGCCGCGCAGGTCGGGCAACCACCGCTTCGTCACGAGCGGCAGGACGACCCCCGCCGCCGCCATGACCGCTCCGACGGTCATGCCGCCGGTCGGGCCGTTCGCGTCGATGAGGAAGCCCGCGACGGCGGACCCGCCGGCGGCGCCGATGAGCTGGCCGGTGCCCATCCAGCCGTAGGCCTCGGCCGTGTCGGAGAACTTGACCGTCGCGGACACCGAGCCGAACATGACCGCGAGTGCCGGTGCGATGCCGGCACCGGCGATGACGAGGGCCAGGCAGAGCCACCAGAAGTCGGTGCCGCCGACCGCCAGCGCGAGCCCGACGAAGACGATCGACATGCGCGCCCAGAGCGTGTTCTTCGAGATCGGTCGGTGTCCGAGCGCGAGGCCGCCGGCGAGCGACCCGACCGCGAACACCGCGAGGACGATGCCGGCGTTCGGACTGCCCTCTCCGAAGACGCTGGTGACGCTCGCCTCGACCGCCGAGCACGCGCCGATGAGCAGCAGGCCGGTCAGTGTCGCGACGATCACCGACGGCCGCTTCAGCACGACACCGAACGCGCGCTTCGACCGGGGGATGCGGACGCGACCGAGCTCGGGGGAGGCGATGAACCACACGCCGCCCACGACCAGGAACACCATGGCGACGACGATCGCCTGCACCGTGCCGACCTGCGTCGCGACGAACGTGGTGATGACCGGGCCGGCGACCCAGATGAGCTCCTGCGCACTGGCGTCGAGCGAGAACAGGGGGGTGAGCTGCGACGAGGTCACCATCTTCGGGTAGATGGTGCGCACCGCGGGCTGCACGGGCGGGACCGCCAGACCGCCGAGGAACCCGACGACGACGTACCCCCAGAGCGGCATCGTGACGAACGCGATCACGACCATGCTCGCCAGGGCGACGGCGCTCGTCAGGACCAGCACCGGCCGCATGCCCCAGCTGCCCATCCAGCGGCTGGTGAGCGGACCGGCGATCGCCTGGCCGATGCTCGTCGTCGCGAGGACGAGCCCCGCGGCGCCGTAGGAGTGGAACACGTGCTCGACGTGCAGCAGGTAGGCGAGCGACAGCATGCCGAACGGGAAGCGTGCGGTGAGCTGTGCTGCGATGACGCGACCGACTCCGGGGGTCTTCAGCAGGGGTCCGTAGGCGCTCACGGGACGAGCGTACCGACCGGACGGAACGTGCCGTCACCCGTCCGGGGGTGCTGTGGACAGACCGGGTGCCCACGGTGCTCGGCGCGGGCTGCCGCGACACGCCGACGCGTCGATTCCACACCTGTGGATCGAGGCTCTCCACGAGTGTGGGGAAGTGTCGGTGGTCGGCCGCAGACTGGCGGAACCGCGGGCCTCCCCGAGCTGTGCACACTGTGGAAGGGCTTGTGGAGAACTACACGGCTGTAACACTTCCTCTAGTGGTCGGTGCGGCAGTCAGCCACTAGATGTAGTGTGGAGACATCGCAGCGGCCCCTTCCCGGACACGTCTGCGCAGCTACCTGCACCACCTGCACACGTGGCATCAGCACCACCTCCACAGCAAGCACGACACCAGCAAGAACCAGGGGAGATCATGGCCGTCACCGTCTACACCAAGCCGTCCTGCGTCCAGTGCACCGCGACGTACCGCGCGCTCGACAACAAGGGCATCCAGTACGAGGTGCTCGACGTCTCCGCCGACGAAGCAGCGCTCGAGCACGTCAAGAGCCTCGGCTACATGCAGGCCCCCGTCGTCGTGACCGACGACGACCACTGGTCGGGCTTCCGTCCCGACAAGATCGCGACGCTCAGCGCCGAGCTCGCGTGAGCTCGTAGGTGCGTTCCCCGGCCCCGAAGGGGCCGGGGAACGCACCTACTCCCACTGATCTGCTGTCCGCACCTCTCACAAGGAGCGCGCACATGAGTCGCCTCGTCTACTTCTCGAGCGTGTCCGGCTACACGGCCCGCTTCATCGAGAAGCTCGGCCGTGACGCGGACCGCATCCCGCTCCTCCCGAGCGATCCGTTCCTCCACGCGGACGAGCCGTACGTGCTCGTCCTGCCCACCTACGGTGGCGGCAACGGCCAGGGCGCGGTCCCCAAGCAGGTCATCAAGTTCCTCAACGACGAACGCAACCGCTCGCTCATCCGCGGTGTGATCGTCGGAGGGAACACGAACTTCGGCGAGGCCTACGGGCTCGCCGGGGACGTCATCGCCGAGAAGTGCGGCGTCCCGCTCTTGTACCGCTTCGAACTCTTCGGAACGCCTGACGACGTGCAGGCGGTCAACTCAGGATTGGATGCATTTTGGACGCAGCAGTTGCAGACGTCGATCTGACGTCGCCGCAGACGGGGATGGACTACCACTCCCTCAACGCGATGCTCAACCTCTACGACGCGGACGGGAACATCCAGTTCGACAAGGATCGTGAGGCCGCCAAGCAGTTCTTCCTGCAGCACGTCAACCAGAACACCGTCTTCTTCCACAACCTGAAGGAGCGGCTCGACTACCTGGTCGAGAACGAGTACTACGAAGCCGCGACGATCGAGCAGTACTCGCTCGACTTCATCCAGCAGCTCAACGACCTGGCGTACTCGAAGAAGTTCCGGTTCCAGACGTTCCTCGGTGCGTTCAAGTACTACACGAGCTACACGCTCAAGACGTTCGACGGCAAGCGCTACCTCGAGCGCTTCGAGGACCGCGTCGTGATGACCGCCCTCGGCCTGGCGCAGGGCAACGAGCAGCTCGCAATCGACCTCGTCGAGGAGATCATCGCCGGCCGCTTCCAGCCCGCGACCCCGACGTTCCTCAACACCGCGAAGGCCCAGCGCGGCGAGCTCGTCTCCTGCTTCCTCCTCCGCATCGAGGACAACATGGAGTCGATCTCGCGTGGGATCAACTCGTCGCTGCAGCTCTCGAAGCGCGGCGGCGGCGTGGCACTGCTCCTCTCCAACATCCGCGAGGCCGGCGCTCCGATCAAGCAGATCGAGAACCAGTCGTCGGGCATCATCCCCGTGATGAAGCTGCTGGAAGACTCCTTCTCGTACGCGAACCAGCTCGGCGCGCGTCAGGGCGCCGGTGCCGTCTACCTGTCGGCGCACCACCCCGACATCATGAAGTTCCTCGACACCAAGCGTGAGAACGCGGACGAGAAGATCCGCATCAAGACGCTGTCGCTCGGTGTCGTCGTGCCGGACATCACGTTCGAGCTCGCGAAGAACAACGAGGACATGTACCTGTTCTCGCCGTACGACGTCGAGAAGGTCTACGGGATGCCCTTCGGCGACGTCCCGATCTCCGAGAACTACCGCGCGATGGTCGACGACTCGCGCATCAAGAAGACGAAGATCAAGGCGCGTGACTTCTTCACGACCATCGCCGAGATCCAGTTCGAGTCGGGCTACCCGTACATCGTGTTCGAGGACACGGTGAACAAGGCCAACCCGATCAAGGGTCGGATCAACATGTCCAACCTGTGCTCGGAGATCCTGCAGGTCAACACCCCGACGACCTTCAACGAGGACCTGTCCTACAAGGAGATCGGCAAGGACATCTCCTGCAACCTCGGCTCGCTGAACATCGCGCTGACGATGGACTCGCCGGACTTCGGCAAGACCATCGAGACCGCGATCCGCGGCCTGACCTCGGTCTCGCAGATGTCGCACATCTCGTCGGTCCGCTCCGTCGAGGACGGCAACGACAAGTCGCACGCCATCGGCCTCGGCCAGATGAACCTGCACGGCTACCTCGCTCGTGAGCGCGTGTTCTACGGCTCCGACGAGGGCATCGACTTCACGAACATCTACTTCTACACGGTGCTGTTCCACGCCCTGCGCGCCTCGAACAACATCGCGATCGAGACGGGGGAGACGTTCGACGGCTTCCGCGACTCGAAGTACGCGTCGGGCGAGTTCTTCGACAAGTACACCGACCAGGCCTGGACGCCGGCGACCCAGCGCGTCGCATCGCTGTTCGACGACGCGAACATCACGATCCCGACGCAGGACGACTGGAAGGCGCTGAAGGCGTCCATCCAGGAGCACGGCATCTACAACCAGAACCTGCAGGCCGTCCCGCCGACCGGGTCGATCTCGTACATCAACCACTCGACGTCGTCGATCCACCCGATCGCGTCGAAGATCGAGATCCGCAAGGAAGGCAAGCTCGGTCGCGTCTACTACCCGGCGCCGTTCATGACGAACGACAACCTGGACTACTACCAGGACGCGTACGAGATCGGTGCCGAGAAGATCATCGACACCTACGCGGCTGCCACCCAGCACGTCGACCAGGGTCTGTCGCTGACGCTGTTCTTCAAGGACACCGCCACCACGCGCGACATCAACAAGGCCCAGATCTACGCATGGCGCAAGGGCATCAAGACGATCTACTACATCCGTCTGCGCCAGCTCGCCCTCGAGGGCACCGAGGTCGAGGGCTGCGTCAGCTGCATGCTGTAGAGCTGCTGCTCTCTTCCTGGAGGCGCGGGGCGGGCCCCGCCCCGCGCCTCCAGTCCGTCCGATCGTCCTGTCCACCACCACCCGGAAGAAAGCCATGACCCTCACCGACCCGGTCCACGCCACGGGCAAGTCCATCCCGCTGATCAGCGCGGTCAGTGCCATCAACTGGAACCGCATCCAGGACGACAAGGACGTCGAGGTCTGGAACCGGCTGGTCAACAACTTCTGGCTGCCCGAGAAGGTGCCGCTGTCGAACGACGTGCAGTCGTGGAACACGCTCACGCCGGAGGAGCAGCAGCTCACCATGCGGGTCTTCACCGGCCTGACGCTGCTCGACACGATCCAGGGCACCGTCGGCGCGATCAGCCTGATCCCCGACGCGATCACCCCGCACGAAGAGGCCGTCTACACGAACATCGCGTTCATGGAGTCGGTGCACGCGAAGAGCTACTCGTCGATCTTCTCGACGCTCGCCTCGACGCCGGAGATCGACGACGCCTTCCGCTGGTCCACGGAGAACCCGAACCTGCAGAAGAAGGCCCAGATCGTCCTCGACTACTACACGGGTGACGACCCCCTGAAGCGCAAGGTCGCCTCGACGCTGCTCGAGTCGTTCCTGTTCTACTCCGGCTTCTACCTGCCGATGTACTGGTCCAGCCGGGCGAAGCTCACCAACACCGCTGACCTGATCCGCCTGATCATCCGCGACGAGGCCGTCCACGGGTACTACATCGGGTACAAGTTCCAGAAGGGCCTCGAGGGCGCTTCCGAGGAGCGCAAGCAGGAGATCAAGGACTACACGTTCAACCTGCTCTTCGAGCTCTACGAGAACGAGGTGCAGTACACCCAGGACCTCTACGACGGTGTCGGGCTGACCGAGGACGTCAAGAAGTTCCTGCACTACAACGCCAACAAGGCGCTGATGAACCTGGGCTACGAGCCGATGTTCCCCAAGGAGACGACGGACGTGAACCCGGCGATCCTGTCGGCGCTGTCGCCGAACGCGGACGAGAACCACGACTTCTTCTCGGGGTCTGGCTCGTCGTACGTCATCGGCAAGGCCGTCGTGACGGAGGACGAGGACTGGGACTTCTGATCCCGGTCTGACGCACGAGAACGCCCCGCTGGCTCCGGCCGGCGGGGCGTTCTCGTGCGTCCCGGACACGGCGGTCCGTCGAGCGTCCCGACGGCACCCCACCCGACCCTCGACGGGGACCGGGCCGGGGGCGCGAGCCCCGCGACGACGCGTGCTCGCGCCCGAACGGGCATCGGTGCAGTCCCTTGACTTCCGCCCCGTGAGCCTGGTTTGCTGTTGCGACTGGTGCAAAGGTGTTGCACCTAGTGAAATGACCCTCAACGGAGAGTGAGTCGCACATGGGTTTGGCCGTCTGGGCGCTGATCGCCTACATCGGCACGATCGTGGTCTGGAGCGTGGCGCTCCGCCGCGGCATCGGTGAGGGCATGGTCGTCGGGTTCCTCGTCGTCTGTGCGTTCGGTGGCACCAGGTTCCTCGAACTGCTGGTCGTCGGACTGCAGGACGCTTTCAACGAGGAGATCGTCTTCGCGGCGCTCGCGTTCACGTTCATCGGGTTCCTGCTGGCCTCGACCGGGGTGATCGACCGGCAGGTCGAGATCCTCAACTCGCTGCTCGGCCGACTCCCCGGCGGTGCCGGGTACGTCGCGACCGTGGGATCGGCGTTGTTCGGATCGGTGGCGCACTCCGGTTCCGCGAACGCGGCGACGCTCGGCACCGTCACGATCCCGTGGATGAAGCGGTCGCAGTGGCCCGCTCCGGTGGCCGCGACCGTGGTGGCCGGTAACGCCGGGAATGGCACGGTGATCCCTCCGAGCGCCTCGTTCTTCATCCTCATCGGCACCGCGACCGTCGCGCCGCTCGTCACGGTCGGCGACCTCCTGCCCGCGATGTTCGTCGCGGCGGGCTGGTGCGTGCTGTGGCGCCTCATCGTGATCGCCTACTTCGTCCGCCGGCACCGCATCCAGCGCGTCCCGGCCGCGGACATCAGGCCCTTCCGCCAGTCGTTCCGTCACGGCTGGACCTCGCTGCTGGTCTTCCTCGGCATCCTCGTACCGGTCTTCGTGACCCTCGGCCCGAGCGGCGCGTTCGTGACGGAGACCCTCGGGGAGGACGCCGCCGATGCCATCAGCATCGTCGTCTGGATCCCCGTGCTCCTCGGCCTGCTGGCGCTGCTCCTCGGTCGGAAGAAGCTGCCGAAGGGCACGCGCGGTTGGTACGACTTCGTGGCAGCGACCGCGCCGCGGTACCGCGACATCGGCGCGACCCTCGTGTTCGCGTTCGCCGGCGGTGCGGTCCTGACCGAGCTCGGGCTCGCGGACCAGCTCGCCGCCGTGCTCAACGGACTCGACGCGTCCCCTGTCGTCATGAGCGTCATCGTTGCGGTGATGGTCGTGCTGGTCGCCGGACCGCTCAGCTCGACCGCGACGATCGCCACGATCGGTGGCATCGGCTTCAGCGTCCTCGTCGTCGCGGGTGTGGACCCCGTGCTGGCCGCGTGCGTCGTCCTCGTCGCGGCCTCGACCGAGGGTGCCTCACCGCCCGGAGCCTCGGCGATCTACATCGCGACCGGGATCGCCGGGGTGAACCCCGTGAAGACCTTCGTCCCCCTCGTGGTCCTCTACGTGATCCCCATCCTCCTCATCGCGGCGCTCATCGGACCGGGCTGGCTGCCCGTCCCGCACTGAACACGCGTCGACCCTACGGAAGGACTGCACCTTGGCAGACTCCACCGGACCCTCGATGGGTCCGACCCGCACTCGCATCGCCGCCGGCATGACGACCGTCTTCGTGGTCCTGCTCGTGTCGATGCTCGCGCTCGGCAGCGTGATGGTGCTGCTGCAGCTCGTCGGCGTCCTGCTCCTGAACGCCGCCCTCGTCTCGAGCGCCGTCACCGCTCTCGCGCCGTGGACCTTCGGCCTCGCCGGAGCCCTCGGCATCTGGACGCTGCTCCTCGCCTACGCACACGGATGGAAGTCGAACGAATGACCGAGAAGACCGAACACGCCGTCCCCCGGGAGATCGTCGATCGCCTGGGCGCCCTCCCCGTGGCGAACGTCGGCGACGCGATGCAGCGGCTCGGCGTCGTCGAGGCGGAGATCGGTGCCGTCTGGCGCGGTGCCCGCACCGCCGGGACCGCACGGACGGTGGAGGTCGCCGGCGGCGACAACGCCGGCGTGCACGAGGCGATCGACTCCCTCGAACCCGGAGACGTCCTCGTCGTGAACGGCCACGGCGTCCGTGACCGCGCGCTCGTCGGGGAGCTCATCGCCGAACGGCTGCGTGCCCGCGGGTGCGTCGGGCTGGTCGTCGACGGCGCTGTCCGCGACGTCGGTGACCTGGAGGAGATCGGCTTCCCCGTGTTCGCACGAGCCGTCACGCCGGCCGGCCCGTACCGGCACGGACCGTTCCGCGTCGGGGTGCCGGTCGCGATCGGCGGGGTCGTCGTGCACACCGGTGACGTGGTCGTCGCGGACGGGGACGGCGTCGCCGTGGTGCCGGCCGCGGAGGCCGCCGACGTCCTCGCCCGCGCGGAGGCCAAGCACGCGGACGAGACGCGGACCCGGAACGAGATCGTCGCGTCGGCAGCTCCCGCGTGACGACCGGGTCGGACGGTCCGTCACAATGGCGTCATGGCAAGCGAAGGGCAGACGACCCAGCCGACGGTCCGCAGTGTCGAACGTGCGCTCGACGTGCTGGAACTGCTCGAACGGAGCGACCGGGCACTGCGCCTGGTCGACCTGAGCCGGGGCACCGGGCTCCACGCCGCCACAGCGCTGCGGATCGTCGGCGTGCTGCAACGGCGAGGGCTGGTGCAGCAGGACGGCGGGGAGTACCGACTCGGAGCGGGAGCGCTCGGGTTGGCGCACGGCTACCTGGTCGGCGACCCGCTCACGACACACGCTCGTGGCGTCCTCCAACAGCTCGCCGAGTCGACGCACCTGACGACCTCGCTCTACGTCCGCACCGGACAGGAACGCATCCTGACCGCCCGCGTGGACGGGCGCGATCCCCTGCGGTACCAGCTGCCCGTCGGCCGTCGGCTCCCCCTGGTCGTCGGTGCAGGCAAGACGATCCTCGCCTTCGCCACGCCGGAGGAACGCGAGCACGTGCTCACCCACCACGGTGACACGCGGGACGCGAACGGACGCACGGTCCGCGTGGACGAGCTGCGCTCGTCCCTCGACGAGATCCGCCGCAACGGCTTCCACGTCTCCATCGCCGAACGTGACGTCGACGTCGCCGCGGTGAGCGCGCCGGTCTTCGACCAGCAGGGCGCGGTGATCGCGTCCGTGTCCGCTTCGGGACCGGCAGAACACAACCACAGAGCGGGACTGGAGGCACTGGTCCCGGAAGTCCGTCGGGCCGCGCAGGCGGTCGGACGGTAGGACGCGAGCCACGGCTCGCAGGAGAGGAACACCATGCGAGTCGGGTTCATCGGCCTCGGCGAGGCCGGAGCCATCTACGCGGCGGCGGTCGTCGCGTCGGGCCACGAGGTCCGCGGGTTCGACCCCGCTCCCACGCCGTCGCCGAGCGGCGTCGAGCGACTCGGCTCGGTCGAGGAGGTCGTCGCCGCGAGCGAGCTGACGATCGTCCTCACCGGCGCCTCGCTCAGTCGCTCGATCGCCGAGACCGCCGCCGGCGCCGTCGCACCGGGTTCGGTCTACGCGGACTTCACCACCGCGTCGCCCGAGGACATGGTCGCCGCGGAGCAAGGCATCGTCGCCGCCGGCGGCCGGTTCGCCGACGTCGCGATCCTCGGGCCCGTCCCGCTCAAGGGCGCGGCCACCGAGACGATCGTGTCCGGTGGGGCGGCGGACGTCGTCGGGGAGCTGCTCGCCTCACTCGGGTCCGCGGTCGAGCACGTCGAGGGACCGGCGGGCACCGCCACCTCCCGCAAGCTGCTCCGGAGCGTCCTCATGAAGAGCCTGGCGACCGTCGTGGTCGAGGCCCTCGAGGCTGGTCGTGCGGCCGGGTGTGAGGACTGGGTGCACGCGCAGATCGCCGCGCAGCTCTCCGGCGATGCGGATGCCAAGATCGAGCGGTACGAATCCGGCAGCAGGAAGCACGCCGTCCGCCGCGCTCACGAGATGCAGTCGGTGGCGGAGTACCTGGAGCGGCTCGGCGTCCGTCCCGAGATGTCGACAGCATCGAGACGTGTGCTCCAGCGGCTGGCGGACGACGAGCGCCGCTGAGGGCTCCACGCACCAGCCACCCGTCGGTCTGGAGGCGCGGCGCCGGCTGGCACCGCGCCTCCAGGCCGGCGGCGCCGTCAGGCAGACCGCCGTGTCGGCTCCCACCCGTGCTGCACGAGGCGCACAGCCGGTCCGTCCGACGGCCGATCCACCAGCGGGCGCGGTCCGGCTCAGGCGACGTGGGTCCGATCGTCGCTCCGCTTCGCGCTCACCCACATCGGGAGGTCCTCCTGCAGGGCGGCGACGCGCGGGTCGGAGGTGGTGCGGCCACCACTCCTGGGGAGGTCGAGGTAGCTGCGTCGGACCACGTGCGAGAAGGGTTCGCCGCAACTGTCGTCGCTGTGGTGGCGAAGCTGCCACCGCTGGGGATGCCGTCGCAACGACGCTGCATCGGCACGGGTGTCAGCGCTGGAGAGGAGCACTGACCACAGTTCGTCGTCGGTCATGCCGGCCAACTCGGTCGGTTCGAGGGCTCCCGTGTCGAGGAGGCGACCCACCAGGCCCCGCACGACGGCGACGGGCACGAGGTTCGCCGCGCTCCTCTGGGCAAGTGCTTCGCTGATCGCGAGGTCCGCCAGTTCGACCGCATCGACCGGATCGGCATCGACGGCACCGTCGCTGAGATGCAGCCGTCGCAGGAGTTCGTGCGGTGCTGATCGTGTGCGCCCGTGGGCCTGTCCGCTGCGGAGGAACGAGTCGAGGTGGTCCAGCTTCAGGCCGCCGTGCGACGCCGTGAGCGGCGAGGGGATGCTTCCGTCGTCGAGTGCGATGATCGTCTCGGCATCGCCATCGAGTGCCGCATCGGTGGCGAACAACGCGGTGATCCGCTGTCGGGTGAGGTCGTGGTGGTCGAGGCCTGCGAGACCCTCGAGCGTGTGGCTGAACGGGAGGTGGCCGACGTCGTGCAGCAACGCAGCGGTGCGCGCGGGCTGGTGCTCGGGAGCGAAGTGGGCCACGAGTGCGAGTACCCCGAGCGAGTGCTCGAGGCGAGAGTACGTCTGCACCGTCGTGATCGACGCGGCTCCTGCGTGGGCGATGAAGGCGAGACGCCGCAGCGGCCAGGTGCGGAGGAGACGCTGTTCGGTCGCCGTGAGGCGCACCTCGATCCGCCACAGTGGGTCGAAGTACACCCCGTCGTTCCCCAACGTGTCGACCGCTTCTCGGTGCACTCTGGCCTCCCCGTCGTCCGCACCGACAGGAGCGGAGCGGACGGTCGCTCCAGGAGGTTCGTCCCCGGGCGCGTGCGACGACCGCAGGGATCAGGACGGGTCGGCGATCTGCTGGAGCGCTGCGAGGTGCGCACGCCATGCCGTCCGGCCCTCGCGTGTGACGGTGAGCGACGTCCGGGGGGTCTTCCCCGTGAAGGCCTTCCCGACGGCGACGTACCCCGCCGTCTCGAGGAGCGCGACCTGCTTGCTCAGCGCCGAGTCGGTGACCTCGACGGCGTCGCGGACCTCGCGGAACCCCAGCGTGGTGGCACGGTCGAGTGCGGCCATGATCGAGAAGCGGACCGGGTTCAGCAAGTGACCGTCGAGCCGGTGACGGGGATGGACCGGTGCCTGGTTCGTCGTCGTCATCGTCGTGCCTCGTACGACGCGCAGGCCATCGTGACCGCCAGGATCGCTCCGGACGTGATCCCGGACCACAGGACGGATCCGTGCGCCCAGGCGACGACGGCGATCGCAGCCCCGTAGGTGACGAACCAGCTCGCGATGTAGATCGTCCATCGACGGCTCCGCGCGAAGGCCGCTCGCCCGCGGATGGACACCGCGAAGAACACGATCAACGCGAAGAAGGCGGCGAGTGTGCCGACGTAGGTGAGGCCGAAGGCCGAGCCGGTCGTCAGGCCCATCCCGAGGGTCCCGAACGAGGTCACCGTGCCTAGCGCGAGGATGAACGTCACGTACGGCCACCGGGTGGACTCGTGCGCTCGTCGACTGAGGCGATCGGCGGTGTCGAGGAGCGTCCGCGCCTCTGCCGGGCTGATGCTGTTCTGGTTGTCCATGGTGTTCCCCTCTCGGGTTCCAGCCTGGCACAAACTTGCCATGTTGGCAAGTGCTTGCCGATCGGCCAAACCTGCCGCGATACGGGCGACGGACGGCTGGGGGTGGTCATGGCCGCGGCTGAGCGTCCCGGGCGTGGTGCGGATCCGATGCGAAGGCTCGTTCGTAGATCTCGTGGACGACAGCGGCCTTCGCGTCGTTGTAGCGCAGGCCGTTGCCGGCGTTCACGGCCGCTGCCTTCGCGTCCGCGTACACCTGCCGGTCCTCGGGGTGGGATCGCAACCACTCCACGAACAGGCGATGCCGTTGCGGCTCCGCTGCCCCCGGCTGCCACACGTGCAGGTTGGTGTTGGGATCGCCGAGGGTGAGCTGCCGGTGCGGGTCACCGGCGATCACGTCGCGGAAGACCAGACGGAACCCGACGGCCTCGAGCTCCGGGAGCCAGGTGCGTTCATCACCGAGGTCGGGCACGAGCAGGTCGGCGTCGATGACCGGCTTGGCGATCATCCCGGGAACGGCAGTCGAGCCGACGTGCGCGATGGTGTGATCGGCGCCGAGCGCACCTGCGACGAGGTCCTGTACGCGCGCGAACGCATCGGCCCGATGTGGGTCGTGGTCCTGGAGGCTGCCAGGGTCGACCTGTCGGAACGCGACACGCTGCGACTGACGGGCTGCGTTGCCGTCTGCGGTGAACGGCCGCCAGAGCGGGTGTGTGGCCACAGCCCCATCATGGACCCTCGACGCGTCCGCTGGGCGAGGGATGTCGGGGGAGGGCCGAGAGCACTGCCCCGTGGTGGTGTGAGCACGACTTTCGCACGGTCGGCGCGTGACCACCGCGGACGAGTGCCGGTCAGGCGCGGAGCGTCAACCCGTGAGGGTGGGTGCTCAACGTCACGGCGACCACCCGACCGAACGGGTCCCCGTCGAGTTGTACCTGTTCCGGTTCGTCGAACGCGAGGCGGAGTCGTCGCGCTCGGGTGGTCGGGAGCACCCGGGAACGCGGCAGCAACCGAGCGAGGAGCCGACCGAACCCGGTGCGCGAGAAGAAGCGGTTGAGCGTGAGGGTGGAGCCGATCTTCGTCCAGCCGAACCAGCCGTTCGGTCGGAACGCGACGGCGTCGAGGATGCCGTCGTCGGGCTCGGCGCGCGGCAGGAGGAGCACGCCGGCGGTGAGGGTGCCGCAGTTGCCGACGATGATGGTGTGTGCGTGCATCGTCCTGGTCGGGGCGCCGTCGATGTCGTAGCGGACGGGGATCTGACGGTTCCCGACGATGGACCTGGCGATCGGGTCCGAGTACGCGACCCAACCGAACCGCTTCTTGACCCACGCGTTCGTGTCCGCCGCCATGCTCGCGTCGAGTCCGACACCGGCCATGACGAGGAACGCGTGGGTGGTCGTTGATCCATCGACGTCGGTCAGTTCGGCGAGCCCGACGTCGATCGGCCGGTCGGCGCCGGTGAAGGCGTCGCGGACGGCACTGTCGACATCGTTGCGGGTGAGACCGAGGTTGCGGGCGAACAGGTTCCCGGTACCGCTGGGTAGGAGCGCGACCGGGACACCGGTGCCGCGGAGCTCCTCGGCGACGACACGGAGGGTCCCGTCGCCGCCGGCGACGAGGACGACGTCCGGCTTCGACTCGGCTGCTTCGCGTGCGGCTGCGCGACCGTCGTCGTCCGCAGCGGTCTCGAACCATCGGGTGGGTGCCCACCCGTTGCGGGACGCTTCGGCGTCCACGAGGGTGCGCAGCCGTGCGGGGTCGGTCTTGACCGGGTTGATGACGACGGCTGCGGTTCGCTGCCGTGGGGGATCCTGCACTGGTCCGTCCCGATCAGTCGGTGCGCTGGGCCGTGTTCCCGGAGCGGCGGATCGCCCCGAAGACCACGGTTCCGACGAACAGGACGATGCCGATGATCGCGAGCCAGAGCAGGCCCTTCAGCGCGAAGCCGACGACGGCGAGGATCAGCCAGAGGGTGAGGAGGACGATGACGGTCTTCATGGTGGTGCTTCCTGTCAGGGAGGGGGAGATGCCGGCTGTCCGCTCGACGTCGACGACCTCGTCGCCGGTGCGGCAGGAGGGTCCGCGGCCGTTCCGCGGACCTGGCCACCACACCGGTGGCGGTCCGGGGCGGCTGCGTGTCAGATGCGGCTCGTGCGACGACGGTGCCGGACGATCAGCGTGATCGCCGTGCCGGCTGCCAGGAGCACTCCGGCGATGCCGAGGGGCAGCGCCGGGTCGCTCCCGGTGAAGGCCAGTTCACCGGTCGGGGTGTTCCCGCCCGGTGCCGCTCCGCCGGTCGGGCTCCCTGAGGGGGTGCCGGTGGGAGCGGTCGGGGTGTTCCCGCCCGTAGCTGCTCCGCCTGTCGGGGTCCCAGCGGGGGTGCTGGCGGGGGCGGTCGGCGACGCAGTGGGCGTGGGAGTCGACGAAGCAGCCGGTCGCACGGTGATCGTCACGGTCTGCACGTCAGCGGGCGGCGTGCCGTTCGACGCGGTGATCGTCACCGTGGACGTGCCGGGTGTTGTCGGCGTGCCGGAGACGACGCCGCTGGTGCCGTTGATCGTCAGGCCGGCGGGCAGTCCGGTCGCCGTGTAGGTCGGGGTGGGCGTACCCGTCGCGGTCACCGTGTACGAGTACGGCGTCCCGGCGGTCGCGGCGGCGGGTGCGTCGGAGGTGATGACCGGTGCGGTCGTCACGGTCGGAGTCCCCGGGGCGGGGCAGCCGGTCGAGGCAGTGATGGTGTTCGTGTCGAGGGTCACAGCGCCGGTGCGGGCGAGCAGGCGTCCCACGACGGTGGCGCCGGTGGTGGCGGTCACGGACTGCTGCGCCAGCACGGTCCCCTGGAACTGGGCACCGGTGCCGATGGTGGCGGAGCTGCCGACCTGCCAGAACACGTTGCACGAACTCGCACCACCGGTGATCGTGATCCGGCTGGCGGATCCGATGGTCAGCGTCGATGCGGCCTGGAACACCCACACCGAGTCCGCGCTGCCGGCGAGGGTCAACGCACCGTTGTTCGCGAGCTGGAGCGCCCCGCCGGAGTACACCCCGGGTGAGAGGGAGAGGCCGTTCAGCTCGGTGAGGCCGGTCTGCGTCGGGGACAGTGACGCAGCGACGTCGTACGCCGTCGTGGTGTCCCGCTGCGCCTGCGCGGCTGCGGCGTCGGTCTGGTGCGTGGTGCCGTTGACGGTTCCGTTCGGCGCACCGCCGAAGCCGGTGATCGAGGTGCCGGGAGAGAGCCCCAGGTCGCCGTTGACGACTGACGGGCCGGTGTTCGTCACGGCGCTCGCGCCGAGGACACCGTAGGTCGACGCGGTGCCGAGGTTCACCGGGCCGTCGATCACGGTCGCGGCCGATGCCGCAGCGGTCGACATCATCGCCATCGAAGCGGCGAGGCCGATGCCGGTCAGGGCGAACGCGGTGCGGCGGAGGATACGGGACGTGGCCATGCGAGGCCCCTGTCTGAGTGGGAGAGCCACAAGGCGAGCGTCGACGACGCGAACATGATCTCCGGTCCCTGCAGTATGCGCCTGCTCGACGCAGAACGGTGCGGATCGTCGGATCGGCAGGCCGATGGTCAGGAACGGTGTCGTCGACCGGGCCCCTCTCACGGCACGGACCTCGCGGCCGATCCGAGGACGGACACCACACGCGACCCGGCCGGAGACGTTCCCCGGAGGCCCCTCAGCAGGACGCCAGTCCGAGTCGGGATGCTGCTCGCGAGACGACCGGTCCGCGGCTGCGTCGCGCGTCTGCAACGGCTCGTCGCACTTGCTCGGCGTCCGCTTCCGGACGCGTCGGTGATCCAGCGTCGAACGGCGGGTGCGGGTCGTACTCCACGGCCAGTTGGACAGCGCGGGCTGCGGCATCGTCGTAGACCTCAGCGGCGACCGTGAGGGCGAAGTCGACACCACTGGTCACCCCGCCTCCCGTGATGATCCGAACGTCGCGGACCACCCGCGCCTGCTCGGGTACGGCTCCGATGGTCTCGAGCAGGTCGAAGGCACCTTGCCCTCCGGGGACCATGAGGACGTCCGCCTGCGGGGCCTCGTCGAAGGTCACCGTCGGCATGATCGCGAAGCCCGCATCGGTGCCCACCGGCTCTCGGTCGTGCCAGGCGAGGTCGATGGTCGCGCCGGGGAGCCTGGAGAAGAGCTGTACCGGGCCGGTCAGGTCGAGCTGTGTCACGTTCGGGAACAACAGCGCAACGAACCTGACGGGTCTGCTCATCCGTACATCGTCGCGGAATCGCGAGGATCCCGGTAGACGGTGGTCGGTGGACCGCGCGACCGTCGTCGGACTCACACCTCCCAGTCCGACAGGGAGGTCCTGTCGCGGAGGAGACCGGCGAGTTCGGCGTGCACCGTCATGGTCTTCTCCAGACGCGCTGCCCTGTCGACGGAGAGCGTCCCCGCTTCCCAGTCCCGCTCCGCGACGTACGCCGTGTACGGGTTGACGACGCACTTGAAGTCGAGCATCAGGGACTGCGCGAGCGCGCCCGTCGCCATGTAGCTGTGCGGGAGCCCGGCAGCGCACACGAAGGTGACCACCTTGTCGAACCATGCAGCACGCCGGCCTTCCCCCGTCGCACCGGTGGCTTCGATGAGCGACTTGACCGCCGATGACGGCGCCCAGTTGTAGATCGGGAACGCCAGCACCACGCCGTCGGACTCCCGGATGACATCGTGCAGCGCACCGAATGCGTCGCTGTCGAAGACCTGGTCGTTGTCGAACGCCGGCAGCGGTGCCGTTGCCAGGTCGACGACCTCTGACCCGTGACCGTTCGCCCTCAGGAGCGACGCCGACCGCTCGGCCAGCCGGCGACTGGTGCTGACGGGATCGAGGCTGCACGAGATGACCGGCAGACGCAGGGGAGTCACCCCTGCACGGTACCGATTCAGGTGCGGCGGAGCGTGGTGCGACCGGTCCGTGGCAGGTCGTCCTCGTGCCGGTCGGGGCCACCAGCTGACGCGCGACCACCCGCAGCCGGCCTCCTCAGGACAGCCAGCCGTCCGAGTGGCCGAACCCTGCTCACCCGTCGACGTCGGTCGACCCCGTTCCCTGGACCCGGCGCGGCAGTCCGCGGACCGCTGCGTGCCAGGCCCAGGCAGCGGCGAGGAACACACCAGTGGCGATGAGCCACAGGAGCCAGGGCATCCGCGAGTCCAGCAGTCCGAGGGTGAGCGGGAAGAGTGCCATCCCGATCGAGCTCGCGGTCTGGAACACCCCGATCGCTCGGCCTCGGATGCATGGGTGCGGAGCTGCGGCCATGACCGCGTTCGCCGCGGGCAGGGAGATCATGTCCGCCACGGCCAGCACGACCGCGACCACGACGACGTAGGACCACGCGCCCGGTCCGTGCAGCGGAGGAAGGACGATCAACGGTGCCGTCGTCGCGGCGGTCAGGACGGCGCCGAGCGCGATGAGCGTCCCGCGCCGTCGCCCGGCGACCCACCGGGTGACGGACGTCTGGAAGAGTGCGCACAGGCCCGTGGCGATGGCGAACTGGACGGGTGCGACCGCCGGGGACATGTCCCACCGCTCGATGAACAGGACACTGAACGCGACGTTCGGCAGCAGCATGGCGGGGCCGATCAGGAACTGGCCGAGCGCGATGAGACGCATCGACCGGTCGGCGACGAAGGCACGCAGCGGCCCGGAGGCGTCGGCTGGTCCCGCTCCCGTCGGTGCCGCTGCCTGCGGGGTACGACGACCGGTGCGTTGCGTGGCGAACACGACGGCCGCTGCGACGCTGGTGACGACGTTGGCGAGGACCAGCCACCGCAACCCGTCCTGGTGTCCGTGCGCGAGGGTGACCGCAGCGACGATCGCGCCTGCCCCGAGGGCGGCGGCCTTCGTCGCTTCGAGGAAGGCGAACCAGCGCTCGAACGGGCGGCCCGCCGCGATGTCGTGCACGTACGCGGTCCACGAGGTCCAGTAGAGCCGTTCGGATGCATTGGCGAGGAAGATCGCCGCGAAGATCACCACCGGATCGTGGGCGGAGAGGTAGAGCGTGAAGCCCGCTGCGGAGAGCAGGTTGTTGAGGACCATCGACGCCCTGGCACCGAACCGGTCGGTGAGGACGCCGCCGACGAGTCCGATCGGGAGGGCCACCAGCGATGCGACGGTGGAGAGGACACCGATCAACGCCAGGGACACGTCGGTGGTGATCGTGAAGTAGACGATCGTCAGCGGCAGCGTGAGGCCGGCACCGATGGTGTCGGTCAGGACCGCGAACGTGACGAAGCGGTGCTCGTGGAGGCTCGCGAGTGGAGCCCGGAGCCGGGCAGGGGTGAAGCGCATGGAGGTGTTCCCGTGAGGTCGTCGCACCGCCGCCGAGCGGCGGCGCGGGCGTGCAGGAGCACACGAGCAGAACGCTCGCGGCGAGGAGGGCTGACCGTGTCGATCAGCTCAGTGCTGCGTTGACGTGACTCCGGGCGGGACGGGCCGCGGTCCGCCGAGCTCGGGCGCGGCTTTCGTGGGGAACAGTCCACGAGGGGCACTGAGCGGCACCGTCGCCACCTTCCCCGTCGTCGGACCAGACCGACGAACGATAGCAGCGCCCACGTCGACCGAGCAACGGCTGGTGCACCACACCGTTCGGGTCAGCGGCGCTCGCGCGCCTCCGGTCCGGGCCGGGAGGCGCGGGTCCTGCGGGTGCAGCGGCGCCGGCCCGTCACTTCGTTGCCTGGTGGACCGTTGCGACGACCGACCCGTACAGCACGAAGGCGGCGATGCCGCCGGGGAACATCGCGAGGACGGCCGCGGGTACCGCCCACACCTGGTGCACCCAGGGGTGACCTGCTGGCTCCGTGGCGGTCATCGCGGCGAACGAGCACGCGGAGACGAGCACGGCCCACGCCGCCGTCATGCAGATGATCGGCAGGAAGTGCCACCCGAGGCCGAGCAGCGGGTAGACGAGCGGGAGGAGGAACATCGCCGGCGCGATGATGAAGCCGGCCCTGGCCGTGGTGCGGAAGGCCTTCCGGCTGCTGTTGACCTGGGCGATGGTGCGCTGGTCGTCGACCTCCGACTCCGGCCATGAGTCGTACGGGAGGCCTGAGCTCGTGTCCTGGTCGTCCATCTACGGTCGCCTCGGCGGGGACACTGCGGGACACTCGAGCTGCCCGGCCGGCGGTCGTTCTCGAAGATCAGTGGTCACGGTTCCCCCCTCGCGTTCCCCTGACGGCAGCGTACTGCTCTCGCCTGGGCCCGGTGCCTTCGGCGATATCCTGTATACTGCATGTATGCAGCAAGGTGAATCGTGGCGCTCGGACGTCCAGGGGCTCCGAGCGGTCGCCGTCCTCGGCGTGGTCCTGTTCCATGCCGGTGTCCCGCTGTTGCGGGGCGGATTCGCAGGCGTCGACGTCTTCTTCGTCATCTCGGGGTTCCTGATCACGAGCAACCTGCTCCGAGAGCATGCGCGGACCGGGCGCATCAGGCTCGCCAGGTTCTACCGGAACCGGTTCACCCGCCTGGCGCCGGCGGCGATCGTGACGGTCGTCGTCACGGTGCTCGTCTCCGTGGCCGTCCTGCCGCCGCTCGACCGGACCGTCATCCGCGTCGAGTCGCTCGGATCGCTCGTCGGTGTCGAGAACCTGTGGTTGGCCTGGACCGGCACGCAGTACCTCGCCACGCACAGTGCGAGTGCCTTCCAGCAGTTCTGGTCGCTCGGGGTCGAAGAACAGTTCTACCTGGTGTGGGGCATCCTCATGACGGCGGTGCTCGCGGCCCGCTCGCTTCGCAGGGTCCTGCCGGTGATCCTCGGCGGCATCGTCGTCGTGAGCTTCGCGACGATGGTCCTCGTGTCGCAGACCAGCGGTTCGTGGGCGTTCTTCGGGCCGCACACCCGCGCCTGGGAGTTCGCGGCGGGTGCCCTGGTCGCGACGCTCGCCCGACGAGCGGCGGAACACCGCGGCGCAGCGACCTCGGGTCCTCTCGTCGTCCGCCTGGTGTCCGCGTGGATCCCGGTCATCGGTCTGCTGCTCATCGCCCTGTCGTTCGGGCTCATCTCCGAGGACGTCACCTACCCGGGACTCGCGACCCTCGTCCCTGTCGCCGGCGCGGCGATGGTCATCGCCCCTGTCGCGGTGGAGTCGCCCGTCCGCCGTCTGCTGAGCACGAGGTGGGTCACGAGCCTCGGTGACCGTTCCTACTCGATCTACCTGTGGCACTGGCCGCTCATGACGATCCCGGTGCTTGCCAGGGATCGCTCGCTCGACTTCTGGGAGAGCGCTGCAGCCGTCGTCGGTTCGGTGCTCCTCGGCTGGCTCGGTCACTCCGTGCTCGAGGTCCGCGCAGCCGCTTGGTCCAGGTCCCGACGGGGGCGCCGGTCGGCGACCCCGGGGAACGAGAGACGCGTGTGGCGCCGCTCTGGCGCGCTCGTCGCCGTCGTCGCCGCGGGGGCAGCGGTCTGCTTCGGAGTGTCGACCATTCCGCCCCTGCACACCAACGATCGCATCGCTGCCCCGACGCGCGCCGACGTGCTCGCCGGCCCCCGCCCCGCGGGCGTGGTGCCGTCCAACGTCGAGCCGAGCCTCGCCGGCGCATCGGCTGATCTGTCACCGCTGTACGCCGACGGCTGCCACGCAGGCTTCGCAGCGACGACCACCCGAGGATGCAGCTTCGGTTCCGGGCCGCGGACCGTGGTCCTCTTCGGCGATTCGCACGCAGCGCAGTGGTTCAGCCCGCTCCGAGCTTGGGCCGCGGACCGAGACATGCGCCTGATCACCATGACCAAGTCCTCGTGCCCGAGCGCCGACATCCCGGTCCGCTCCTCGGATCTCGACCGCGACTACCGCGAGTGCGACGCATGGCGGAAGGACGCGCTCGACAAGATCGCGCAGTTGCGGCCCTCGCTGGTCGTCCTCGGCAACGCCGGGAACCTGACCGCGCCCCTGACGGCGCGTCCTGGAGCGTTCTCGGACACGTGGCAGGATGCCCTCGAGCGCACCATCCACAGGATCCAGGAATCCGGCGCATCGACGGTCGTGTTGCAGGACACCCCCGCGTGGTCGACCACGCCCAACCGAGCTCTGTCCGCGTCGCTCAAGAGCGTTCCGGACGTCGCAGAGCCGCGTGAACGCCTGATCGACCATGCCGCACGTGCCGCCGAGGCAGCGGCCGCCCGATCGACACGATCCACGCTGATCGACCCGGTCGGCTGGCTGTGCGATGACCAGTGTGCTCCCGTGATCTGGAACCGGCTCGCCTACCGGGACGCGAACCACATCACGGAAACGCTCGCGGTGACCCTTCGCCCGCGTCTCGAAGCAGCTCTGGACCGGGCGGATTGCTGCGGCTCTGCGGTCCCGCAGTGACGGACGCCGGCCCGGGCTGACGGGACCACGCACCGCTTCAGCGGACGTGCTCCCACGACGACAGCGCCGTCCAGTCCTGCGGGTCGAAGGCGAAGGAGCTGCCCATCGCGGGCTGGTCGAGGGCGCGGCTGATGGGCTCGCGTCGGAGGCTCGCCAGCAGGAGTGCGCCGACCCCGCCGTGAGCGATGAACGCGATGCCCCGCTCAGGCGTCTGTGCCGCGATGCGTCGGACCGCGCGCTCGACACGGCTCTGGGCGTCGATCGCGCGTTCCCAACCACGGACGGACCGCTGCGGTTCGGCGAAGAACGCGTCGACGGTCGGTTCGAACTCGCTGGGGTCAAGGTAGCCGGTCGCGCTGCGGTCCATCTCGCCGAGGTCCTCGTCGATCTCGAACTCTGAGTCCGACTGTCCGGCGATGATCTCGGCGGTGTCCAGGGCCTTCCGTTCGCTGCTGCTGACGATGCGGAGAGGCTGGGGGAACAGCGTCGCGATGCGTGCGGCGCGGGCCCGTCCGACCGGCGACAGACCCCAGTCCGGGATCCGGACGGTCGGATCGACGGTCACCTCGGGATGAGACACCCACGTGCACAGAATCATTCGACCGTACCGGCGTCGTCAGGGTCCCTCCTGTTCGAGACGGGCGGCGGGGTCGCGGGGGAGCCATAGGTGTGAGAGCCGTCGCCTCCGGCCTCGGGCAATGCTCGGCGCACGGCGCGGTGGGCAGCCGGGACGGACAGGAGTGCTCCACCGACGAGGAGGCCAGCGGCGACGAGGACGGCGGCAGGCGTGCGGAGTGCCGGAACTCCGATGCTGATGGCGCACCACGCCGTCACGAGGAGGCCGGAGATGATCGTCGGGCGCAGCGCTGCACGATGGCCGATCCGCCAGGCCGCCTCGCTCGACATCGTGACTGATGTCCGGACACCGGCGAGGCTGTTCCGTGGCAGGGAGCCGATGGCGGCCCGCCACGTCAGCCACGTGACCAGCGCAGCCGCCCCGATCTCGAGGGCCATCGGGAACACCACCGCACTGTCCATGCCGACGACGCTAGCGCCCCCGGCGGAGAACGGCGAAGTATCAGTGTCACCTGCGTGTCGTCGAACCCGGCAACGATCTCAGCCGGTCCCTGTCCGGACGTGGACCTGCGGCGCACCATCGGTGTTCCAGCGGAACAACACGAGGTGCCAGAGGCCCGGGCGCTTCCGCGACGGGTCGATGAGGCCGTCGGCGCCGAGTGCCACCAGGCGGTCTCGGACCTGCCACGAGGCCGGGACGCCTCCGTCGGCCACGACCTGCTGCCACGGCGCGGTCGCGTCCTCGAGGTCGACCCCGGCCGCACCACGAGCGGTCGCGTCGCGAAGGTCGACGATCCGGGGCGCCACCACGTCCACCTCGACGATCACCGGCTCCGTGGCGCGCGTGTCCGGATGCGCCACGAGCGCTGCCTCCACGCCCGCGACGGACGAGCTGAGGTACAGCGTGGGCTCGTCAGGTCGTGAGTACCGACCTGCGGACCGTGACCCTGCGATGACGGATGCGCGGAAGCGTGGATCCACCGCGCGGAAGAAGGTGCCACGCACCTCCGATGCGAAGACGTCGCGGTCGTCGCTCGTCCTGGTGCCGCTCATGCCGGCGGCGTCGCTCCCGCGCCCTCGGTGTCGTCAGCGCCCGCCGGACCGGTACCGGCCTGGTCGAGGTTCTCGTGCGGGTCGCCCATGTCGCCGGTCGCCTTGCCCGCGGGGGACAGCCCGAAGTGCTTGCGGACGGCATTCGCCTGGGTGTCGGTCACGGTGTTCCCGGCTCCCGGGGAGGGTGCGTCCTTGATCGCGCTCTTCGAGTAGCCGACGTGCAGGTCGGTGCCGTCGAACGTGGCGTCCTCGACCGGGACGAGCACGGTGTGACCCCCGAGGAGTCCGGTCGCGACGCTGACGAACGCGGCGCTGCCGTCCTCGGTGGAGGGGAACACCTGCGCGACCTTGCCGACGGATGCGCCGTCGCGGTCCTTGACGGGCGCGTTCTCGATCTCGTGGATCGTGCTCTTGGTGATCATGGGCGTAGTCAACGCTCCCAGCCTGACCTGCTTGTGTCAGTGGTCGCGCGGCGGGCCGAGCGCTGCGGGAGGAGCCCGGAGCAGGTGAAGCAGTCGATCGTCACGTTCGTCGAGGGACGGAGCCGTGCCTCCAGACCGGTCTGGAGCCGCGCCGCTACCGCACTGCCGGCACGGTGACGCTCGCGAGCTCGGCTCGCACGATGTCCGCACCCGCGGACAGCGCACCGAGCTTCTGCAGGGCCGCCCCACGCGCCAGCGGTGCCATGCCGCAGTTCGTGCTCGGGATGAGCTTGTCGGCGTCGACGTGGTCGAGGGCGCGGCGGAGGACTGCGGCGACCTCTTCCGGCGTCTCGACCTGCTCGGTGGCGACGTCGATCGCGCCGAGCATGACCTTCTTGCCGCGGATGAGCTCGACGGGTTCGAGCGGCACGCCTCGAGGGGTTGACCATCGCAGTTGCAAGCTATACAGCACACCGGCAGCTCCGGTATTGATGTATCAATCGACAAGAAGGGGTTGCACCATGAACCGGAAGACGACTGTGGCGCTCGCAAGTGGTTTCGTCGCCCTGGGGGCGGTCGTCGCCCTCGCGGCACCCGCAGAGGCTGATTCGTACAGCAAGACGAGCGCCATGACGGAGGCAGTGAAGGCTGGCTCTTCGGAGACTGCAGCGGCCGAAGCGAGTCCGCGAGGGGTGGGGGGTGTCGCCAAGGCGCTGTGGGCGGGGTTCAAGGCCGCTCATGCGCCGCGAGCTGCGGGCAACGTCGCGCGCATGGCGAGCGTGCTCGGGTACGCCGCAGGCACCCCAGAGGGGTCGTGGGAGGCAGAGAAAGCGTACTTCGACCGGTGACCAGGTGAGGCGGGTCCGGCATCAGCGCTGGACCCGTCTCCGTCGGAGGGACAGCAATGAGACGGACGGTGCTTGCTGCGCTCGGCCTCACTCTGGTCGCCACCTTCGGAGCCATGGCGATGGTTCTGGCGGGGCCGTTGACACCGATCAAGTTCGACGTCGGTGGTGCCGCTTCGATGTTGAACCCGTACTTCTCCCAGAACTGGCAGTTGTTCGCTCCTGATCCGGTCAGTGATGAACGGGGGGTCATTGCGCGGTTCGAATGCAACGGCAATGCGACGGACTGGAGGGACATCACCTCGCAGGCAATCGTTCGTACTCAAGCGAGCCGCTTCTTCCCACCGCGCGAGAGTCGAATCGTGAGCAGTGCGGTGCTGCAGCGGTTCGCAGAAGACGACCTGACCGAGCGATTGTTGAAGAAGCACAAGGCGGACCTGGCGCCGCCGGATGAACGCGTTCGGCGTCAGGCGGAGGAAGTGCTCGCTCGTTACGCGGCTTTGACTGTCGGTTGTGGACGCGACGATCAGCGGCCGACCGCGGTGCAGCTCCGTTACGTGACCAAGGCGTTGCCTCCGTGGTCGCAGCGAGGGTCAGCACCTCGCGACGCTCAGCCGAGCACCATCGACTCGGCGTGGATCCGACTGTGACGCATCTCTTGTGGCGTCGACTGGTCAGCGTCATCGAGTGGATGACGGACGCGCCTCGAGCGCTCGAGGCCCTGAGTCTCCTCCGTGCTGTGCTCGGACTGGTATCCGTGTCGATCTACGTCGGGCAGTACAGCGACCGTCTTCTGCTCTTCGGTCCTGACGGTGTGTACGGCACTGCGGGCATCCGAGATTCCGCCGCAAGCATCGGAACGTGGAGCCTGTACGGCTTGTCCGAGGATCCGTGGGTCTTCGAGCTTCTCTTTCATGCGGGTCTTGTCATCGCGGTGCTCGTCATGCTCGGCGTCGGAGGTCGCGCGCTCCTTGCGGTGCACTGGGTCCTGATCTGGTCGCTGTACATGGCGAATCCGGGGCTCATGGACGGCGGCGACGCGCTCGCCTCAACGGCGACTTGCTTCCTCCTCCTCACGCGGTGCTACTCCGCCTTCACCGTTCGTCGAATCCGTTCCGAGCCCGTCGGGGTGATCGCGAGCGTGTGCAACAACACCGGACTCCTCCTGCTCGTGACGCAGGTCGTGGTCGTGTACCTCATGGCGGGCCTGTACAAGGTCCAGGGTCAGCTGTGGCAGGACGGAATCGCGCTGTACTACATCCTGAGCGTTCCGGAGTTCTTCCTGCCCGGCGTGACGCCGTTCGTCCTGCAATCGGATTGGGTTCTCGTCATCGGCGCGTACGCGACCGTGCTCGCATCGGTGTTCTTCCCAGTGCTCGTGCTCTTCCGCCAAGGAAGACCGTTGGCTGTTGCGGTGATGCTGACGTTCCATCTGGCGATTGCAGTGCTGATGGGGCTCACATCATTCGCGCTCGTCATGGCGGCGTACGACCTTCTCTTCGTGAACCATCACGTGGTGCGCTTGCACCGCCGGGCGGCCCTGCTACGCCGCGCATTGGCCGGCTGTCGAGAGGAAACAGTTGATGAGAGACCTGTTGAGAGTACGGCGACACTGGCGGGCGAGCATCGGCGACGAGTGGAGCTGGCGTTCTGTGCGTCCCGCCAGCGGGCCGTACGCAAGGGCTGCTCTGGTCGAGTGGGGAAGTATCACCAAGGGACTCGTGGGGACCGCTGCGACGATGGTGCTTCCGCTTGACCGCGAGGTCCGTCAGTTCGCGCCCCGGTTCCCGGGGGCTGACTTCACCGTCCAAGACCTGATTGAGCACACCTCGGGACTCCCTCGCCTGCACGTCGGTATGGGACTGGTGCCGTTCCGCGATCCGTACCTTCCGACGATCGGAGCCCCTCTGGATCCGGACAGCATCGTTCGCAGCGGAGACCGCGGACAGTTTGCGTACTCGAACCTCGGCTACGCCCTGCTCGGTGAGTTACTCGACGACGTCGACGGCAACTGGTTCCGAACGGTACGGAAGCAGGTCCTCGAGCCAGCGGGCATCACCACGGCCACGACAGCTCCACTGGAGACAGCCAGAGTCGTGCCGCGGAGGCTTGGTCGGCCCGTCAAGCCGTGGACGATGACCGGGTCGCCCTATGCAGCTGCAGGGGGCGTCTGGTCGACGTTCGAGGACCTGTGCCGATATGCGGATTGGGCTCTGGGAGACCTGGACGACCCGGCGCGGACGGTTGCTTGGCAACGACGGGATGCGACGATCTGGATCAACGGACAGGTACGTGCTGCAGGTGCTGCCATCGTGTCTGCGGGTGGCGTGACGGCGGTCGTACATGCCTTGGCGCAGCGGCTCTTCACTCCGGACCGCATCGCCTCAGCCGTCATCGAACGGGAGCTCGCAGGGCGTGGCGAGCGACGTCGATGAGATGAGCCGCGGCGGTCAGGAGGTGACCAACTCGAGCTGGCTGGCGGCCAGCCCCGCGCCGACGCGCAGGTGCCCACACATGTGACCGACCCGCCAGGAGCGACCCCTGCCTCCAGGCCGGATCGGGACCAGCGCAGGCGGGGACACGGCGGTCGGCTCGCCCCGTTGTTGGGGCGAGCCGTCCTGCGGAGCAGGGGACTACCGCGCTGCCGGCACCGCGACGCTCGCGAGCTCGGCTCGCACGATGTCCGCACCCGCGGACAGCGCACCGAGCTTCTGCAGGGCCGCCCCACGCGCCAGCGGTGCCATGCCGCAGTTCGTGCTCGGGATGAGCTTGTCGGCGTCGACGTGGTCGAGGGCGCGGCGGAGGACTGCGGCGACCTCCTCGGGCGTCTCGACCTGCTCGGTGGCGACGTCGATCGCGCCGAGCATGACCTTCTTGCCGCGGATGAGCTCGACGAGTTCGAGCGGGACGTGTGAGTGGATGCACTCGAGGGAGACGATGTCGATCGAGGACTGCTGCAGGAGCGGGAAGGACTGCTCGTACTGCCGCCACTCGGCGCCGAGGGTCTCCTTCCACCGGTTGTTCGCCTCGATGCCGTAGCCGTAGCAGATGTGCACGGCGGTCTCGGCGCGCAGGCCCTCGGCGGCGCGCTCGAGTGCGGCCACGCCCCAGTCCTGCACCTCGTCGTGGAAGACGGTGAACGCGGGCTCGTCGAACTGGATGACGTCGACGCCGGCCTCCTGGAGCTCGAGTGCCTCCTGGTTGAGGATCGTCGCGAACTCCCACGCCAACTTCTCGCGGCTCTTGTAGTGCTGGTCGGAGAGCGTGTCGATCATGGTCATCGGGCCGGGGAGCGCCCACTTGATCGGGCGGTCGGTCTGGGCCCGGAGGAACCTCGCGTCCTCGACGAACACCGGCTCCGGGCGGCTCACCGCGCCGACGACCGTGGGCACGGCGGCGTCGTAGCGGTCGCGGATGCGCACGGTCTCCTTGCGCTCCTGGTCGATGCCGTCGAGGTGCTCGATGAAGGTGGTGACGAAGTGCTGCCGGGTCTGCTCGCCGTCGCTGACGATGTCGATGCCGTTGCGCTCCTGCTCGTGGACGGCGGAGCGGAGCGCGTCCTGCTTGCCCTCGACGAGGGCGTCACCCTCGAGCAGCCAGGGGGACCAGAGTCGCTCGGGCTCGGCGAGCCAGGAGGGCTTCGGCAGGCTGCCGACGATCGCGGTGGGGAGGAGCGTGCTCATGCGCGTGGGGGTCCAGTCGGTCAGTGGGTGAGGGCAGCGGGGGCGGCGGGAAGAGCCTGGTCGGCGTGTGCGGTCTGCTCAGCGAGCCAGCGGTCGAGGAAGTCGCGGTGCGGTGTGACGAGGTGCTCCTCGGTCCACCGGCCCTGCGTGACGCCGAGGCGGCTGCGTTCCTCGCGGTCGTAGGCGATGCCGGTCGACGTCCAGTCGTCGTGCTCGAGTGTCGGGCGGAAGGTGCTCGGCGCGACCTCGTTCGCGTTGTAGATCTCCGGCCGGTAGATCTTCTGGAACGTCTCCATGGTGGCGATGGTGCCGATCAACTGGAGGTTCGAGTAGTCGGTGCGGACGTCGCCGCGCGAGTAGAAGGCGAGCGGCGCCTTGGACCCCGGCGGCATGCAGTACCGGACCTGCATGCCCATGCGACCGAAGTAGTCGTCGGTGAGCGACGAGTGCTCGTGCGCGTACTCCGCGCCGAGGACCGGGTGGACGAACCCGGTCTGCCGGTAGGTCTGGCTCGTCGAGACGCTGATGCAGACGACGGGCTCCGCGTCGAACTCCGACCGGAACGCGTCCGACCGCAGGAAGTGCTGGAAGAGCTGTCCGTGCAGCAGCCCGAAGTCCGCGGGGAGCGAGGGAGCCGACGGCAGGCGGACGGCGAAGTCGTGGTCGCGGAGGTACGACGAGAAGTTGTTGCCGACGATGCCCTGGTGGCGATCGCCGGAGTGCTGGTCGACGATCGTGACGTCGAGCACCTCGATCAAGGGGAAGCGCTCGACCAGACCGCCGTCCTCGAACTGCATCGTCACCGACACGATGTCGAGCTCGACGCGGTAGCGATCCGCGTCCGGGTGACCGGCCAGGTCGTTGCAGCGCCCGTTGATCAGCGCGAGCGCGTCGCGGAGGTTCTGCTGGCGGTGCTCCCCGCGGGCCAGGTTCGCGAAGTTCGTCGTCAGGCGGGAGCTCTCGGCGGGGGAGTAGTCCTCGTCGAAGCGTGTCCTGCTGATGCTGAAGGTGATGTCGTTCGCCATGGTCCGGAGTCCGGTCGTCGAGCGCCCGCGGGCACTGTGGGAAGGGTCCTCCGATCATGACGGGAGGCGCGGGTCATCAGGTAATACCGAGACGCTATGCGGTCGCATAGCCTGTTCCTATGGCTCGCGTTGCGAACGACATCACCCTGCAGCAGCTGCGGTACTTCATCGAGGTTGCCTCCGAAGGATCGATCAGCGCGGCCGCAGACCTGCTCTACGTCTCGCAGCCGACCATGTCGGCTGCGATGAAGGACCTGGAGGCTCGCATCGGCCGGCCGCTCTTCACCCGGTCCGCACGTGGGGTCGTGCTCACCGTCGACGGCGTCGAGTTCCTCGGGTACGCCCGCCAGGTCGTCGAGCAGGTGTCGTTGCTCGAGCAGCGGTACGTCGGGCGCCAGGCCTCGCGCCGGCTGCTCGGGGTGTCGGCCCAGCACTACTCGTTCGCGGTCGAGGCCTTCGTGCGGATGGTCGAGGGCGCCGACGCCGACCAGTACGAGTTCTCGCTGCGCGAGACCCGCACGTGGGACATCATCGAGGACGTCCGGACGCTGCGGAGCGAGCTCGGCATCCTCTACCGCAACGACTTCAACCGGCAGGTCCTCGGCAAGCTGATGCGGGACGCCGGGGTCGTGTTCACACCGCTCTTCGTCGCGCAGCCGCACGTCTTCGTCGCCCGGCGGAACCCGTTGGCGTCGCAGGAGCGGGCGACGCTCGACGACCTGGCCGAACTGCCGCGCCTGACGTTCGACCAGGGCGCGAACAACTCCTTCTACCTGGCCGAGGAGATCCTGTCGACGATGTCGAGCAAGCGGGAGATCCGGGTGTCGGACCGGGCGACGATCTTCAACCTCATGATCGGGCTCGGCGGGTACACGATCTCGACCGGGCTCATCAGTGACGACCTCGACCCGGAGATCGTCGCCATCCCGCTCGACGTCGACGAGCGCATCGAGATCGGGTGCATCGCGCACTCCTCGGTGCCCCTGACGGAGCAGGCGCAGACGTACCTGGAGGAGTTGCGGGCGGTCGTCGTCAGCTACGGGGTCGAGCTGCTCGGGCCGCACTGATCCGTCGAGGATCTCCGCCGCTCGTCACTCCCCGTTGCCCTGCATCTCGACGGCGTCCCCGTCAGCACACTCGGACGTTGCTGAGACCGTGTACCGACGGGTGTCCGCCAGGAAGCTGATGGACGTGGTCGGGCCACCTGCGCCGCGGAGACCGAGGATCGGGTCGTCGCCCCCGCTCTCGTACGGCTGCGTGGTGATCCCGGTTTCCTCCCACAGCTTCTCGACGACGGCGATGTCCGCTTCGGGTTCACCGGTCGGCTTCGCGAGAGCCGTGATGTACCTGTAGGCAGCGCCGTCGCTGCCGTCGCTCTTGCTGCACTGTTCGACCGAGGGCCCGCTGTAGACCTCCCAGTCGCCCTCGAGTGAGGAGGCAGTCCGGTCGACGATGTCCTGCACGGACTGCCGGGCCTCGGCAGTGCTCACGGCCCCGTTGCTCTCCGAGTCCACGCGGCTTCCTCCACTGCAACCGGTCATGATGACGACCGCTGTCGCTGCAGTGACGACCGCGGTCACCGAACGGACGTGTTCCCTCACCGTCCGCATCGGTCAGGGATCCGCTCCGGCGACGATGCCGAGGCCGACCTCGAGCGTGGTCCGACCCTTCGGTGGTCCGCGGTCATCTCGTCTCCCTGTCCTCGGGTCGTCGCTCGTCGCTCGTCGTTCCTCGGCTGAGCGTACCGCGGCAGCGGGGCCTCGCGACCGCACCGTCGAAACCCTCTTGACTACGTAGTCAGCCGCGTGGTTGTCTTGCTCCACACCCGCTCAGCGGGTGACCACCCGACGCAGCGAAGGAGCTGGCCCATGAGCGACACCGCCCCCGTGCGCCGCCTCCGCCCAGCGTCGATGACCGACGTCGCCGCCCTCGCCGGTGTGTCGCAGAAGACCGTCTCGCGCGTGGTCAACGGCGAACCCCACGTCACCGAGGCCGTCCGCACCAAGGTCGAGTCCGCCATCGCCGAGCTCGGCTTCCGCCCGAACGCCGCCGCACGAACCCTCAAGTCCCAGCGCTCCCGCCGCGTCGGCATCATCACGATCGGCACGGACCTGTACGGCCCGACCGCGATGCTCACCGGCGTCGAGCAGGCCTGCCGCTCCAACGGCTACGCCCTGTCGATCGTCCGCACGGTGACGGCCTCGGCCGAGGAGCTCCAGCCAGCGGTCGACTCCCTCGTCGAGCAGGGCGTCGAGGCGATCGTCCTGTCCGAGCCGGTCGAGAACCAGATGGACCAACTGCGCATGCCGGCCGGCGTCACGGTCCTGACGCTCGGTCCGCCCGACGTCGCCGACCGCGAGAACACGCTGGCCGTCGGTCTCGACGAGAGCGGTGCCGCCTTCGCCGCGACCGACCACCTGCTCGCCCTCGGTCACGAGACCGTGTGGCACATCGCCGGTCCGGCGAACTGGACGTCGAGCGTCCGCCGCGAGCAGGGCTGGCGCGCCGCCCTGCAGGACGCGGGTGTCGCCGAGCACGCACCAGTCGAGGGGGACTGGTCGCCGCAGAGCGGCCACGACGCGATGCGGTCGCTGCTCGCCCGTCCCCACGTCACCGCGGTCTTCGTCGCGAACGACCAGATGGCGATCGGCGCCATGTCCGCCATCCAGCAGGCCGGGCTGTCCGTGCCGCAGGACGTCAGCATCGTCGGGTTCGACGACATGCCGATCGCCGCCTTCCTGCCGACACCCCTGACCACGATCCGCCAGGACTTCGACGAGTCGACCCGTCTCGCGATGCACCGCCTCTTCCGCACCCTCGACGGCCACCCGCCCGCCGAGCGGCACCGGATGCTCCCGGGGCAGCTGATCACGCGCGCCACCAGCGCGCCGCCCTCCGCCGAGCGCCACCACCTCCGCCCCATCGACTGAACCCGGCCGGGAGGCGCAACTCGCGTCGGTCCCGCGGGTGAGCGCTCACGAGCGCTCGCCGACACCCATCGATCACCCCGACGACGACGTCAGGAGTCAGCACGTGACCCGAGTACCAACGCGACCTCCCGGAACGACGGGAGCCGTGCCTCCCGTCCGTGACGGTCACCGAGCGCCCAGTCGGCGCGACCTGCTCCGCTGGGGCGCCGCCGCCGGCGGTGCGTTCGCACTGAGCGGGCTGCTCGCCGCCTGCTCGCCGCAGTCGACCGCGGCGGTCCGCTCGGGCAGGGCCGACCTGTCCTTCTGGACGCACGACCCCGGCTACGAGAAGTTCTTCACCGAGGCGCTCCCGGTCGCTGACCGGAAGTCGCGGTTCGACTACGCCCTCGACATCACCACCATCGCGGCGGCGGACATCCCGACGAAGCTCATCGCGCAGGCGGTCGCGGGGACGGGGACGCCGGACGTCGCCGGTCTCGAGATCGGCGCGTTCTGCCGGATGCTCCGCGGCGACATCGCGAAGGAGTTGCTGAGCGACCTGTCGTCGTCCGTCGCGTCGAAGCGGGACGACCTGATCAGCGCCCGGTTGACGCCGTTCTCGAAGGACGGGCGCCTGTACGCGCTCGACTCGGACACCCCGCTCTGCGTCTACTACCACCGTGCCGACCAGTTCCGGGCGCTCGGGATCCCCGACGACCTGGCCACGTGGGAGGAGACGATGGCGGTCGGCGCGAAGCTCAACAAGAGCAAGGGTGTCGCGCTCCACGCGGTCGCGGTCACCGACCCCGGCGGCACGCTGCAGAGCTACCAGATCCTGCTGCTGCAGCGCGGCGGCGACCTGTACGACGAGTCCGGCGACATCGCGATCCAGACGCCCGAGGCCGAGCGCACCCTGCAGTTCCTGGTCGACGGCGTGCAGTCCGGCGCGATCGCCACGGTCGCCGACATGTACGGCCCGAGCCTGCAGTCCGGGCTCAAGGGCGGCACGATCCTGGCGGTCGACATGCCCTCCTGGTACGCGAGCTACGGCATCAAGCCGAACGTGCCCGAGCAGGAGGGCAAGTGGCGGGTCCGCAACCTGCCGCGGTTCGCCGGCGGCGGGAGCACGACGAGCGTCGGCGGCGGGACGGGCTTCGCGGTGCTCCGCGACAAGCCCCTGACGCAGGCCGGCATCGACCTCGTGCTCGCCGCGTACCTCGACCCCGACCAGCAGGTGAAGCGGTACGAGGACCTCGGGTACCTGCCGACGCTCCGCTCGGTGTACGACGACCCGCGGCTCGCAGCGCTGAGCGACCCGTACTTCGGCGGGCAGCAGCTGTTCGGCGTCTACGAGTCGGTCATCGACGAGGTGCCCTCGCAGCACCAGAGCGCGAACGCAGCCATCCTGCAGACCGTCCTGAGCGGCTACCTCATCAAGGCCTACAAGGGCCAGATCTCCCCGAAGCAGGCGCTCGACGCCGCTGCGGCCGACTTCCGCGGCCAGACCCGCGCCTGAGGAGGACGACGTTGTCCACATCCACCGCCACCGGCATCCCGGTGTCCGCTCCGCCCGCTGCAGCCGATCCACCGGGCAGGCGGCGCCGCCTCAACACGAACGGCGGCAGTGCCCCGTACCTGTTCATCGCGCCGTTCTACGTGCTCTACGGCCTGTTCATGATCGTGCCGGTGCTCGCCGCCCTGTACCTGTCGCTCACCGAGTGGGTCGGCCTCGGGACGCCGAACTGGATCGGTCTGAGGAACTACGCAAACCTGTTCCGGGACACGAGCTTCGGCACGGCCCTGGTGAACTCGCTGATCTACACGCTCATCGCCGTGTTCGTCATCGTGCCTGTCTCGCTCCTCGTCGCGCAGGCGCTGAACGCCAAGGGACTCCGAGCGCGTGACCTGTTCCGCGTCACGTTCTTCATCCCGATGGTGCTGTCGCCGATCGTCATCGCGCTCATCTACAGCCTGGTCTTCGACACCAACTACGGGTTGCTCAACGCCACGCTCGGGGCACTGTTCGGGCTGCCGGACACCGACTGGCTCGGCGACCCCACGCTCGCGAAGGTCGCGATCGGCTTCGTGCTCCTCTGGCGCACGGTCGGGTACCTGACGATCTTCTTCCTCGCTGCGCTGCAGAACGTCTCCCCGGAGCAGTACGAGGCCGCCTCGCTCGACGGGGCCGGCACCTTCCGGAAGTTCACGAACGTCACCCTGCCGGCGATCCGTCCGGTGACCGCCTTCGTCGTGGTGACGAGCTTCATCAGCGCCGCCCAGCTGTTCGACGAGCCCTACCTGCTCACGAAGGGCGGCCCGGGCGAAGCGACGCTCTCCGTCGCCATGTTCATCTACCGCGCCGCGTTCGAGCGGCAGCAGTTCGGCTACGCCGCCGCCGCCGGGGTCGTGCTCTTCGCCGTCGTCTTCGGCGTCAGCCAGATCCTCAACCGCGCACTCGCCATCGGGAGGGACGCATGACCGCCACCGTCACCGAGGCCGTGACCACCAGGGGCAGCGCACGCCGCCCACGGTCCGGCCCGCCGCGCACCCCCGGGTGGATCGCCCGCCGAGGGCTGCTCTACGCCACGCTCGTGGTGCTGCTGCTCGTGTTCGTGTTCCCGCTGCTGTGGGCGCTGTCCGGCTCGTTCAAGCGCCGCGGCGACATCTTCTCCACGCCGCCCACGCTCATCCCGAGCCCGGCCACCGGCGAGAACTACGTGAACCTGCTCACCACGCAGCCGTTCTGGGCGTGGTTCGGCATCAGCGTCGGCACCGCCGTGATCGCCACCGTCGTGTCGGTGTTCGTGTGCGCGATGGCCGGGTACGGGTTCGCGAAGTTCCGGTTCCGGGGCAAGCGGGTCCTGTTCGCGGTGATGTTCTCGTCGCTGTCGGTCCCGTTCGCGGTGATCCTCGTGCCGCTCTTCATCCTCGTGGTGAAGTCGGGGCTCGCGAACCCCTGGTTCTCGCTCATCGTGCCCTGGGTGGCGCCGGCGTTCGGGATCTTCATGATGCAGCAGTTCATCACCCAGTCGATCCCGGACGAGATCATCGAGGCCGCTCGCATCGACGGCAACTCGGAGTTCGGGACCTTCCGGCGCGTGGTGCTCCCGCTGCTCCGGCCGTCCCTCGGGGCGCTCGCCGTGTGGAGCTTCCTGCAGAGCTACAACTCGTTCCTCTGGCCGCTCGTGCTGGTGTCGAACTCCGACCAGTACACGCTGCCGCTCGGGCTGAACGCGATCTTCGCATCGGAGAACCGGTCGTACGACCTCGTCCTCGCCGGCGCCGTGCTGGCGAGCGTGCCGACGATCCTCGTGTTCCTGCTCCTCCGGAAGCAGCTGCTCGACGGCCTGACCGCGGGGGCGGTCAAGGGATGACCGACACCTCGGACCGCACCACGAGCCACCGCGCTACGGGCCACCGCGCCACGGGCCACCGCACCACGGACCACCGCACCACGAACGGAGCACCCCGCACCATGCAGCACGACCGCGTCCTCTTCGGCGCCGCGTACTACCACGAGTACCAGCCCACCCCACGGCTCGACGAGGACATGCGCCTCATGCAGGAGGCCGGCTTCACGGTGATCCGGGTCGGTGAGTCCGTCTGGAGCACCTGGGAGCCGGAGAACGGCCGGTTCGAGCTCGAGTGGCTCGCGCCCGTGCTCGACGCGGCGCACGAGCACGGCATCAGCGTGATCCTCGGCACGCCGACCTACGCGCTGCCGATGTGGCTCGCCCGCATCGTGCCCGAGGTGAACGTGCGACGCCGGACGGCCGGGGAGCCGATGGGCTGGGGCGCCCGCCAAGAGATCGACCACGCCCACCCGGCCTTCCTGTTCCACGCCGAGCGGGTCATCCGGAAGATCGTCGCCCGGTACGCCGAGCACCCGGCCGTCATCGGTTACCAGGTCGACAACGAGCCCGGGAACGAGCTCATCGCCAACCCCGAGGTCTTCCAGCGCTTCGTCGACCACCTCCGCCACACCTACGGCAGCGTCGAGCGGATCAACGAGGAGTGGGGCCTGACCTACTGGTCCCACCGCCTTTCGACCTGGGCGGACCTGTGGACACCGGACGGCAACGTGCAGCCGCAGTACGACCTCGCCTGGCGCCGGTTCCAGGCGTCCCTCACGACGGACTTCATCGCGTGGCAGGCCGAGATCGTGCGCGAGTACGCCCGCGAGGACCAGTTCGTCACCACCTGCATCTCCTACGAGCGACCGACGGTGGAGGACGACGCTCTCACCCGGGCCCTCGACGTCACCGCGGGCAACCCGTACTACCGGATGCAGGACGCCCTCGAACTGCCCAACACGGACGAGGCCCCGCAGTACTGGACGTCCTCCGGCGCGTGGTCCGTCGTCGCGACCGGCGACCGGATGTACGGGTCGAAGCAGGCCCCGTTCCTGGTGACCGAGACGAACGCGCAGGCGATCGGCTTCTCGTGGATGAACGAACCCGCCTACGAGGGCCAGTGGCGGCAGGCGGCGTGGGCGCTGGTCTCCCGCGGGGCGTCGATGATCGAGTACTGGCACTGGCACACGCTGCACTTCGGTGTCGAGACCTACTGGGGCGGTGTGCTGCCGCACTCGCAGCAGCCGGGGCGCACCTACGAGGAGATCGCCCGCATCGGCGCCGAGTTCCGGCACGCGGGTGACCGGGTCGCCGGGCTCCGGCCGCACGCCGACGTCGCCCTGCTGTTCTCGAACGAGTCGAAGTGGGCGCTGAACGAGCACCCGGCGCTCGGTGACGGCGCTGAGCCCGACCGCCGCTCGTGGCAGACCGTGTACGACGCGTTCGCCCGCGGGGTGTTCGAGGCCGGCCTGCAGGCGAACACGGTGCACTCCTCGCAGGTGTTCGACCGCGATCCAGCCGTGGTCGCCCGGGAGCGCCCGGTCCTCGTCGCAGCGGCGTTCACCATCGCGACGGACGACCAGCTGCGGTGGCTCGCGGACTACGCCGAAGCCGGCGGACACCTGGTCGTCGGCATCCGCACCGGGTACGAGGACCAGGAGGCCCGCGCCCGACTCGAGCGCAAGCCGGCCTTCCTCGACACCGCGGCCGGCGTGCACTACGACGAGTTCAGCAACCTCGGCCGACGCGTACCGGTGTCCGCGGGCGCTGCTGCCGCGGACCACGGCTTCACGGTGCCGACCGGCGCGACGGCGACCCGCTGGGCGGACGGGCTGCTCGTCGACGACGCCGACGTGCTCGTCGACTACGACCACCCGCACCACGGCCGGTTCGCCGCGGTGACCACCCGAGCCCACGGTGCGGGACGGGTGACGTACGTCGGGACGGTGCCGGACCCGGCGCTGGCCGCGGCGATCGCCGCCTGGGCGGTCGAGCGGGGCAACGGAGCGACTGCTTGGCGGCCGCAGTCGGAGACCCAGTCGGTGCAGACCGCCACGAACGCCCGCGGCGAGACCGTGCACGTCGTGCACAACTGGTCCTGGACGCCGAGCACCTTCACCGTGCCGGTCGACGCGGAGGACGTCCTCGACGGCGCGGCGCTCGCGGCGGGGACCGAGCTGTCGCTCGGGGCCTGGGACGTGCAGGTGGTGGCCGTCCGGTAGACGCGACCACAGGTCGGACGGGAGGCGCGGTGCCAGCTGGCACCGCGCCTCCCGTCCGTCAGCGGGTGACGTTCAGAGTCCGACGCTGCCCTGCGAGATCCCGCCGTCGATCGTGACGGTGGTGCTCGTCATGTACGCGGCCTTGCCCGACGCCAGGAACACGACGACCTCGGCGATCTCGTGCGGCTTCGCCGGGCGCCCGAGCGGGATCGCGTCGTCGAGCTGCTCCAGCTTGTCGGGATCGGAGGTCGTCGCCGTGTTGATCGGGGTGTCGACCGCACCGGGAGCGATGTTCACGATCCGGACCCCGTGCGGCCCGAGCTCCACGCCGCCGCTCCGGGCGAGCATCCGCATGCCGCCCTTCGACACGCAGTAGGCCAGGTTGCCGGGCATCGGCCAGTCCTCGTGCACGCTCGAGATGTTGAGCACGAGCCCGCCGTTGCCCTGTGCGATGAACTGCTTCGCCGCGGCCTGCGTACCGAAGAACGCGCTCTTCATGTTGACGGCCATGACCTTGTCGTAGCCCTCCTCGGTCTCCTCGAGCAGGGACTTCCGGTCCTCGATCCCGGCGTTGTTGACGAGGACGTCGAGCGAGCCGAAGGCGTCGACGGCCTTCTGCACCATGCGGTGCAGGTCCGCGGCGCTGGTGATGTCGGCGTCGACCCCGACCGCGTGGCCGCCGGCCTGCTCGATCCGGGCGATGAGCGAGTCGGTCGCCTTGGGGTGGGCGACGTAGTCGATGACGATGTTCGCGCCCTCCGCTGCGGCGGCGAGGCAGATCTGCTCACCGATCCCGCTGTTCCCGCCGGTGACGACGATGGTCTTGCCCTCGAGCAGCATGGTTCCTCCTGTGGGTCCGGTGCTGCCCACGGTGCTCCGATGTCGCTCCCGAGGTCCGGCGGATCGGCTGAGGTGTCGTGCAGGTGGAGGTGCCGCGACGGGAGGTGCTAGCGGACGCTGGTCTCCGGGAGCGGAGCGGGGTCCGGCGCCTGGTCCGCCTGGACGGCGAACTGGGTCCGGTGCAGCTCCTCGTACCGGCCGCCCGCGGCGAGGAGTTCCTCGTGCGTGCCGCGCTCGACGACGGAGCCGTCCTCGATGACCAGGATGAGGTCCGCGCTCCGGATGGTTGACAGCCGGTGCGCGATGACCATCGCCGTGCGACCGTCGAGCGCCTCGCTCAGGGCGGCCTGCACGGCGGCCTCGGACGTCGAGTCGAGCGCGGCGGTCGCCTCGTCGAGGATCACGACGCGGGGCTGCGCGAGCAGGAGCCGGGCGATCGTCATGCGCTGGCGCTCGCCGCCGGACAGTCGGTAGCCCCGCTCGCCGACCATGGTGTCGAGCTGGTCGGGCAGCGACCGGATCAGCGGCTCGAGGCGTGCGCGTCGCACGGCGTCCCACACCTCGTCGTCGGTGGCCTCGGGGCGGGCGAGGCGCAGGTTGGCGCCGATCGTCTCGTGGAACAGGTGCCCGTCCTGGGTGACCATGCCCATCGTGTGCCGCAACGACGCGAAGGTGACGTCGCGGACGTCCGTGCCGGCGAGTCGGACGGCGCCGCTGTCGACGTCGTACAGGCGGGAGAGCAGCTGCGCGATCGTGGACTTGCCCGCGCCGGAGGACCCGACCAGGGCGACGGTCTGCCCGGGCTCGATCCGGAACGAGACACCGTGCAGGACCTCGTCACCGCCGCGGGTGTCGAGCGTGGAGACCTCCTCCAGCGAGGCGAGGGAGACCTTGTCGGCGGACGGGTAGGCGAAGCGGACGTCGTCGAACTCGACCGCGACGGGACCGTCGGGCAGGGTGACGGCGTCGGGCTTCTCCTGGATGAGCGGCCGGAGGTCGAGCACCTCGAAGACGCGCTCGAAGCTCACGACGGCGCTCATGATCTCGACGCGCGCGTTCGCCAGGCTGGTGAGCGGTGCGTAGAGGCGGGTGAGCAGGAGTGCGAGGGTGACGACGTCGCCGGTGTTCAGCTGGCCACCGAGGGCGAGCGTGCCGCCGAGCCCGTACACGAGTGCGAGCGCGAGCGCCGAGACGAGCATGAGCGCGGTCACGAAGACGAACTGCAGCATCGCGGTGCGGACGCCGATGTCCCGCACGCGGGCGGCGCGGACGCGGAACTCCTCGGCCTCTTCGTCGGGGCGCCCGAACAGCTTGACGAGCGTCGCGCCGGGTGCGGAGAACCGCTCGGTCATCTGCGTGCTCATCGCGGAGTTGTGGTCGGCGGCCTCGCGGCGGAGCGCGGCGAGGCGGCTGCCCATCCGGCGTGCGGGGACGAGGAACACCGGGAGCATGACGACGGCGATGACCGTCACCAGCCACGAGGTGCTGAGCATGACGACGAGCGTCAGCACGAGTGCCACGGAGTTCGTGACGACGCCGGAGAGCGTCCCGCTGAAGGCCTGCTGCGCGCCGATCACGTCGTTGTTCAGCCGACTGACCAGCGCGCCGGTCCGGGTCCGGGTGAAGAACGCGATCGGCATCTTCTGCACGTGGTTGAACACCGCGGTGCGGAGGTCGAGGATGACGCCCTCGCCGATCCGCGCCGAGTACCAGCGGGTGAGCAGCGACGACGCGGCGTCGGCGACGGCCACGAGCGCGATGACCAGGGCCAACCAGACGATCGTCGACACGGCGCCGCGGGCCGCGATGACGTCGACGACCTGGCCAGCGAGCACCGGCGTCGCGACCGCGAGGAACGCCCCCACGACGGACAGCGCGATGAACACCACGAGCTGCACCTTGTAGGGCACGGCGAACGTCATGATCCGTCGGAGCGACTCGCGGGAGAAGCCCCGCCCGGCGTCCTTCGCGGACGAGATCTTGTACAGCGAGCTCCAGGCAGCGCCTTCCATGCTCATGCAGCCAGGATACGTCGGGACCACCGACGCCCCGCGCCCCGGTCTGCGACGATCGGAGCATGCCCTCCGACGACCGGCCCCTCGAGCGCCTCGGCTTCCTGACCATCGGCTCGTTCGACCCCGTGCGCCCGGCCGACGGCCACGAGGAGACGCTCCGCGTGATCGAGCGAGCCGAGGCCCTCGGTTTCGACAGTGCCTGGCTCCGGCACCGCCACCTGCAGCACGGCATCTCGTCGCCCGTGGCGATCACTGCCGCAGCCTCGCAGCGCACCTCGCGGATCGCCCTCGGCACCGCGGTCACCCCGATCGGCGCCGAGAACCCGTTCCGCCTCGCCGAGGACCTCGGCACGGTGGACGTGCTGCTCGGCGGTCGGCTGCAGCCCGGCTTCTCCGTGGGGACGCCCATGCACTACGACCTCTACCGTGACGCGATCCACCCGGACACCGCCGAGCACGAGGACCTCGGCAACGACCGACTCCTGCGCTTCCGGGACCTCGTGCGTGGCGACCCCGTCACGGCGACCGTGGAGCGCCGGGGGATCGAGGAGTTCGCCACGACCGTCCAACCGCAGAGCCCGGGTCTCGCCGACCGGATCTGGTACGGCACCGGCAGCACGCGGTCCGCGGTGTGGGCGGCCGAGCACGGCTTCCACCTGCTCACCTCGAGCGTGACCCGGAGCGAGGTCGGCACGGACTTCGCCGCGAACCAGCGCGCGCAGGTCGACGCCTACCTCGACGCGCACCCGGACCCTGCTGCGGCGCGGGTCTCGCAGGGCCTCGTGGTCATCCCGACCGACTCGGCGACGCCGGAGCAGGTCGAGCGCTACCGGGCGTACGCCGGGTCCCGGGCCGGTCGGGTCGGGGTGCCGCAGGGGCCGGGGAAGCTGCTGTTCGCCGCCGACCTGGTCGGGAGCTCGGCCGAGATCGCCGATCGACTCCGCGCCGACGCCGGGTACCAGGTGGCGACGGAGGTGGCCTTCGCGCTGCCGTTCTCGTTCGCACCCGACGACTACGCGCAGATCATCGAGGACATGGCCGGTCGGCTCGGCCCCGAGCTCGGCTGGACCCCGGCCACGAGCGCCAGGTGACCGCCAGTCCGGAGTGGCAGGTTGGACGGGTGCACACCACCATCGACTCCGCGACCGAGGTCGTCTCCGGCATCCGTTTCCCCGAGGGCAACCGCTGGCACGACGGCCGGCTCTGGTACTCCGACATGCACACGGGCGAGGTCTTCTCGGTCGACCCCGGTGCGGCGGACGCGCGACCGCGCCTCGAGACGACCATCGACGGCCAGTCGTCCGGCCTCGGGTGGCTCGCCGACGGCCGGCTGATCGTCAGTGCCATGAACGCCCGGACGATCCAGGTCGTGCGTCCCGACGGCTCGAACGAGCCGTTCGCCGACCTGTCGTCGACCGAACCGTCGCTCCTCAACGACCTGGTCGTCGACGAGGCGACCGGCCGGACGTACGTCGGCGCGTTCGGCTACGACCTGTACGGCGGTGAAGAACTCCGCCCGGGACCGCTCTACGTCGTCGACCAGGACGGCTCCGCCCGGCTCGCCGCCGACGGCCTGGTGTTCCCGAACAGCGCGAACGTGCTCCCCGGCACGCGGACCCTGGTGGTCAGCGAGACCTGGGGTGGTCGACTGACCGCGTTCGACATCGAGCCGGACGGGTCGCTCACCGGCCGCCGCGAGTGGGCGACGCTGCCCGAGGGCGTCACGCCGGACGGCAGCACGGTCGATGCCGAGGGCGCGATCTGGGTCTGCTCGGTGGACACGGGGGAGTTCCTCCGCGTCGTCGAGGGCGGCGAGGTCACCGACCGCATCGACGCCCCCGGCCTGTGCGCGATCGACTGCGCGCTCGGCGGCGAGGACGGTCGCACCCTCTACCTCGCCACCGCCGACAGCTACGACCCGGACACCACGGCGCGCACGCGCGCCGGGCGGATCAGCGCCGTCCGCGTCACCGTCCCCGGACCGTGACCGCACGACCGACCTGAGCAGTCGACGGCGGGGCGCAGCTGACGGACGGGAGGCGCGGTGCGGGCCGGCAGCGTGCCTCCCGTCCGACGGCTCCCGCGTGGTCAGGGCATGGTGAGTCGGGCGCGCAACCGTGCGCGCAGGTCGTCGTCGGCACCGACGGCGGCGAACGCCGCGTCGACGTCGGCGGCGACGTCCTCGACGATCGGTGTGACGGTGGCGAGCCACTCGGTCACCTGGTCGGCATCCCAGGTCGCCTGGCGGTCACCCGGAGCGTGGGTCCCGGTGCCGGCCATCGCGCGGACGGAAGCCGCGTGGTCCTCGGCGACGGCCGTCGGCGGGACGCCGGCGTTCGCGAGCAGCAGCGTGCTGATCATGCCCGTCCGGTCGCGCCCCGCACTGCAATGCACGAGCACCCCGGACGGCGCGTCCGCGATCGCCCGCAGCGCACCGAGCACCAGGTCGGGCAGGATCCGCCAGTTGTGCCGCCAGTACTCGGGGGAGTCGAGGATCGGGAAGCACACCTCGCGGAACTCCGGGTCGTCCTGGTCCTCGGTCGGGGCCGCGACGACGGTGATGTCGGTGAGGGCGTCCGGAGCGACGAGGGGATCGCCCTCGCGACGCCCCACCTCGTCGGCGCACCGCAGGTCGACCACCGACCGGAGCCCCCACACGCGTGCGTCCTGCCAGCCCCGGTCCGTGAGCAGTTCGCGGCGCGGACCGCGTGCGATCCGGCCGCGCTGCGTCGCACCGGTCGGGGACGACGGGGTGGGGAGCCCGCCGAGGTCCCGCACGTTCCGGTAGCCGTCCCAGTCGAGTTCCCGCACCCTCCCACCGTACGACGGGTCCTGTCCGTTCGGCGCGTGCCCCCGGACGGGGGGAAACCGAGAGCAGGCTGCATGTCTACCGTGAAAGGCAACCGAGCGTGACACGCGTCACGTCCCCGACCGGAACCACGACCCGGTCCTCGCACACAAGGAGAGACCACATGTCCAGCGCAGCAACCCCCCGTACCGGTTCGACCCTCGTCCAGAAGGGCGCACTGCTCTTCGGGATCGTCTTCCTCATCGTCGGCATCGCCGGCTTCATCCCCGGACTCACGATGGACATGGGCACGCTGTCCTTCGCGGGCAACAGCTCGATGGCCATGCTCCTCGGCCTGTTCCAGGTGTCGGTGCTCCACAACATCGTGCACCTGCTGTTCGGCATCGTCGGCCTGCTCGCCGCCCGTTCGGCCGCGGGCTCGCGCTCGTACCTGCTCATCGGCGGCATCGTCTACGCCGTGCTGTTCGTCTTCGGCCTCTTCGTCGCCGGCATGGCCGGGGCTGCGAACTTCGTCCCGCTGAACAGCGCCGACAACGTCCTGCACGCCTTCCTCGCCGTCGCGATGATCGTCCTCGGCGTGCTCCTGCCCCGCGCCGGACGCACCACCCGCTGACACCCAGCCCAGCGCAGACAGGAGCGCGTCGGTCCTCGGACCGGCGCGCTCCTGTCGTCCGTGGGCAACGGGCGTGCGCCGGGACGGACGGGAGGCTCGTGGTCGACCCGCACCGTGCCTCCCGTCCGCCGGGTCGCGCGGTCCGCACCGGCGGTGCCAGGATGCCGTCAGCACCGGTCGCGGACCGGGCGGATCGGTGAGGGAGACGGGCATGGCCGAGGTGTTCAGCGACGCGGAGCGAGCCGCGATGCAGCAGGCAGCAGCGGAACGGAAGGCGACGCGCGGGCTGAAGGGCGCCGCGAAGCGCGAGGCCGAGCGCGAGGCGTGCACGGCCGCGATCGAGGCACTCGAGGGCTTCGACCAGGTCCTGGCCGCGCGCTACCACGTGCTCGTGACCGAGGTCGCTCCGGAGCTCGATCCGAAGACCTGGTACGGGTTCCCGTCGTACGCGCGGGACGGCAAGGTCGTCACCTTCGTGCAGCCGGCCTCGAAGTTCGGTGCGCGCTACGCGACCGTCGGGTTCCAGGAGGACGCCACGCTCGACGACGGCGCGATGTGGGCGACCTCGTTCGCCGTCGTCGAGTGGACCGACGAGGTCGAGCAGCGGCTCCGGGAGCTCGTGCGTCGGGCGGCCGGCTGACCCCGCGACACCCCCCGGCCCCGTCGGGCGCTACTCGTACCGGAGCGCGGTCACCGGGGCCGCCCGCACGGCTCGTGCCGCCGGGCCGAGCGCAGCGGCGAGCCCGGTGCCCGCAGCGCCGACCACCACGACGACCACGAGCCAGAGCGGCACGACGGGCGCGATGAGTTCCGCACCCTTCGTCGCGCCGAGCAGGGTGTACGCCCCGGCCCAGCCGTACGCGGTGCCGAGCAGCCCGCCGAGCACGACCGCGACCGCGACCGTGATCGCCGTCTCCGCGAGGACGAGCGCGCGGACCTGCTGCCGCGTCGCGCCCACCACCCGGAGCAGTCCGAGCTCACGTCCCCGCTGCGCGGTCGTCAGGGCCGTGACGGCGACGACCCCGGCGGCCGCGATGACCCCCGCGGCACCGACGAGGCCGGTGAACATGACCGCGAGCTGGTCGAACTGCTCCTGGATGCCGCGGTAGTACTCGGGGTCGTCCGCGGCCTGGCCCTGGAGCATGCTGGCGTAGGTCGAGAACCCGACGGCGAACGTGGCCATGAGCGTCACCGCGATGAGCAGCCCCACCGTCGCGCGGGCGGTGCGCTTCGGCGCCCGGAGCGAGTTCCGTGCGGCCATCGCCGGCACGACCGACCGGGCGGACGCGGCGGCCGCGATCCGCAGGACGGCGGGGAGCAGCACCGGGGCGGCGACCACGACGCCCGTGAACGACAGGGCACCGCAGGCCACCGCGAGCAGCAGGGAGTCGACGCTCGTCGCGCCGAGCACCACGGCGACGCCGAGCCCCGCCGTGCCGAGCAGGGAGAGCGTGCTCGCGGTCACCGTGCGGCCGACGGAACGGGTCGTGCCGGGAGCGGCCTCGACGCCGGCCTCGAGCGCGCGGAGCGGGGAGATGGTGAGGACGGCGCGGGAGCCGATGCGGAACGCGACCGTCGTGATGACCGCGACCAGGAGCCCGATCGGGACCAGGGACGGCGGGGCGACGACGCCGAGCGACGGGAGCACGTCCGCGGCCGCGGTGACGGCGAGCGCGGCGTCCGCGACGACCGCGCCGAGGACGGTGCCGACGGCGGCGCCGACGATCCCGCAGGTCGCCCCGGTCCGGGTGACCTGCCAGCGGAGCTGCTGACCGGTGGCACCGAGGACACGTTGCAGTCCGAGCGAGCGGGTGCGGCCGGCGATGACGGTCGCGCAGGTGTTGGACGCGACCACGGCGCTGACGTACAGGGCGATCCCGATGAAGACCCACGCCACGACAGGCAGGATCGCGGCCACCGTTGCGCTCGACCCGGTGCGTTCGCCGAGCTCGACGATCCGGTGCGCGGCCTCGGCGCCGGTGACGACGAGGGCGCCGAGGCCGGCGGAGAGGGCCGCGACGGCGACCGTGGCGCGGTGCTCGCCGAACGGACGGGCGCGCCGCGTCCTCGTGCGTCGGTGGCGGCCGCGGGGACGGGGCACGTCAGGACCCGCCGTCGCCCGGGTTCGGCGTCCAGGCGACCCAGCGGTCACCCGTCGACGTCATCGACCACGGGCCGCACCGCAGCACCGAGGTGGCCTTGTACACGTCCGGCGCACCGTCGACGTCCATCGTCGGCGCGGACTGCCGGGGCGTCGTGCTGCAGGCGTCGTCGGTGACACCGTCGGTGCTCGTGAAGACCAGCGTGGTCGGGGTCGTGTCGGAGCCCTTCCCGCCGGTGCCTGCGACCGAGGTGATGTCGCTGGCGTCCGAGGGCAGCCAGTCGGGTGCGGAGTCGAGGTCGGCGCGGGTCGAGGCCTCGGAGGTCACCCGGTCGTGGGCGAGGTCGCCGAGGGCCGAGCAGCCGGTGAGCGTCAGGGCACCGAGGGCGAGCACGCCGACGGCGAGGGGAGCGGTGATCGTGGAGCGGGGCATGTCGAGCCTTTCGTGTCTGGGACGATCACAGCGCACCGCGGCCCACGGCGGGATCGGCACAGCGGAGGACCGACGTGCTCCTCCGGGATGACATCCGGTGCCGCGCCTACTCGAACATCGCCCGCAGGTCGGCGTACGGATCGCCGTCGTGCACGTGCGCCGACGGCGGCTCCGGCCAGTGCGTCGTGCCGTCGTCCGGCCAGCAGGGCACCACGTGGAAGTGCAGGTGCGGCACGCTCTGCCCGGCGTCGGTGCCGGAGGCCTGCAGGAGGACGGTCCCGGTCGCGCCGAGGGCACCCCGCAGCGCGAGGCCGACCCGTCGCGCCAGCGCCGTGCAGGCTGCGAGCGAGGTGGGGTCGGCGCTGAGCAGGTCCGCGGTGTGGGCGACCGGGACGACCAGCGTGTGCCCGGGCGCCAGCGCCGATGCCGGGAGCGGGGCGAAGGCGACGGCGTGCTCCTCGCGTTCGACCCAGGTGACCGGTTCCCCGCCGGCGATGATGCTGCAGAACGTGCACGACTCCATCGCTCCAGTCTGGTCGACGCCGACCAGGGGGAGTGAGGTCGTCCTCGCGGAGGACGCGACCGACACGGGGCGCGTCCTAGCGTGGGACCTCCGACGACGAAGGAGGACGACGTGTTCGAGAACCTCGCTGGTGCCCACGTGCTGGTGCTCGTGCTGCTGCTGACCCTGGACGTGCTGGCGCTGGTGCAGGTCTGGCGCGACCGACGCCGGAGCGACGCGGTGAAGATCGTCTGGACGCTCGTCATCGTCCTGGTGCCGGTCGTCGGCGTGCTCGGTTGGGCGGTCAACTGGCTCCTGGGGAGGGCGGCGGACGGCCTGCAGCGCACGGGGCGCTGACCCTCCGGCCCCACCGGCCCGTCCGGGGCGTCTGCTGCGTCCGAGGTGTCCGAGGTGTTCGCGGTGTCCTCGGCGTCCGCGGGCCGGATCGGGGGACAAGAACCGCACAGCCTGCGGATCGCCCTGAGGGCCCGGCCTAGCGTGGCATCGTCATGGCAGCCGAACACCGCAGACCCGTCGAGCCCGATGCGGCTCCCACCGTCGCGCACCACACCGCGCACCACGCCGCGAGCGCCGAGCAGCCCTCGGGGCCGCAGGCCGAGCAACACCCCGAGCAGCACTCCGACCAGCAGCAGCCGACCGGCGGACGACCGGCGCAGCAGCAGGACGACGCCCCGGACCCGAACCGGTGGAAGGCACTCGTCATCTGCCTGCTCGGCGGCGGCATCGTCCTGCTCGACGTGTCGATCGTCAACGTCGCACTCCAGTCCATCTCGAGCGGCCTGAGCGGCGCGACCCCCGAGGCCGTCCAGTGGATCCTGTCCGGGTACGCCCTGGCGTTCGGACTGCTGCTCGTGCCCGGTGGCCGGCTCGGTGACGCCGTCGGCCGTCGCCGCATGTTCGTCGTCGGTGTCGCACTCTTCACGGTGGCGAGCGCGCTCTGCGGCTTCGCCCCGAACGGGTTCGTGCTCGTCGTCGCCCGCCTGGTGCAGGGCCTGGCCGGCGGTCTGCTCACCCCGCAGGTCACCGCGCTGATCCAGCAGCTGTTCCGCGGCAAGGAGCGCGGCACCGCCTTCGGCCTGTTCGGCGCGACCGTCGGCATCGCCACCGCGATCGGTCCGCTGGTGGGCGGCCTGCTCATCACGGCGTTCGGCACCGAGAACGGGTGGCGCTTCGTCTTCTTCGTGAACCTGCCCGTCGGGCTCGTCACGATCCTGCTCGCCTTCCGCTACCTGCCCACCACGCCGAAGGCGGAGCGCGGCCAGAAGCACGACTTCGACCCGGTCGGGATCGTCCTGCTCGGCGCCGCGGTCGTCGCGCTGCTGCTGCCCTTCGTGCAGTCGGAGCAGTGGAAGAGCAACGCCAAGTGGTGGCTCGTCGTCGCCGCGGTGGTGTTCGCGGTGCTGTTCGTGCTCTGGGAGCGCCGCTACGGCCGGGACCACGAGCCCGTGGTCGACCTGCGGCTGTTCCGCCGTCGGTCGTTCTCGCTCGGGGTCGGTCTCGCCACGGTCTACTTCGCCGGGTTCACCCCGCTGTTCTTCGTCCTCACCCTGGCGCTGCAGTCGGGCCTGCAGTACTCCGCGCTGCTCGCGGGCGTCGCGTCGGTGCCGTTCGCCATCGGCTCGGGCATCGCGTCGACCGTCGGCGGCCGGATCGTGCACCGCTTCGGTCGGCAGCTCATCGTGGTCGGCACCGTGCTGGTGCTCATCGGCCTCGGCGCGGTCGTCTGGGTCGTCGCGGAACACTACGGCCCGGACCTCGGCTGGTGGCTCGTGCTGCCGCTGCTCGTCGCCGGCATCGGGTCGGGTCTCACCATCTCGCCGAACCAGACGCTCACGCTCTCCGAGGTACCGGTCCAGCAGGGCGGGTCCGCAGGTGGTCTCATCCAGGTGGGGGCCCGCGTCGGCTCGGCGATCGGCATCGCCGCGGTCGGCAGCGTGTTCTACTCGTCGCTGGCGAGCACGAAGGGCGACTACTCGCAGGGCCTGCCGCTCGGGCTCGGGGTCTCCCTGGTCTTCGTCGCGGCGGCGCTCATCGCCGGGATCGTCGACGTCGTGGTGGGGAAGGTCCGCGGGACGGAGGCGTCCGTCTGAACGGGCGCGACCGTTGCGCGGCGACCAGCTGACGGACGGGAGGCGCGGTGCCAGCGGGCACCGCGCCTCCCGTCCGTAGTCTCCGGAGCAATCCTCGCGGTTGGCTTGTCTTCCGGCCGGAGGTCCGGCAGCATGTCCCCAGAAGAGCGGACAGCCGCCGACGGGGGACCTCACCAGCTCCCGCCGTGTCGGACCGGCCCACCACCGGCGTCCGCGTGCACGGATCAGGAGCAACGATGTCAGGACAGTCCAGCGCGCCCGCTTCGCGGCGCACCAGGGCCGCGGCGCTCGTCGCCGGCGGCGCCCTCGTCGTCGGCGGGGTCGGGTACACGCTCGCGTCGTGGACGGACACCGAGTGGGTGTTCGGCGGGAACGGGACCGGAGGGCCGGGGATCGGGACCTCCACCTTCGAGGTGGAGCAGAACGTCACCGCGGCGCTCGACTCCGGGTGGACGCAGGCCGAGGAGAACCCCGGCCAGGAGATGACCTTCGGCCTCGACGGCATCGCGCTCTCGCCGGGCGACGCGACGTACGCCGGTGTCCGACTCCGGACGGTGGCGGGCTCGATCGCGGGCGACGTGCGGATGGCGGCGGCGGAGACCGCGACCGGGGTGACGACCTCCGACCCCGGCGAGCTGCTCTGGCAAGCCCTGCAGGTCCGCGTCGCGACGACGGCCGACGGCGTCCCGTGCGGTGCGACGGCCTTCACCACCGGCACCGTCATCGCCGACGGGCCCCTTGCGTCGACCGGAGCCGCCGCGAGCCAGGCGCTCGCGGCGGACGCCGGTTCGGAGCAGGCGTACTGCTTCGAGGTGTCGCTCCCGACCACGCCGTCGCTGCCCGCCGGGGTCGCGCTCGACGCACTGCAGGGACGGACCGCGGCGCCGGCATGGATGTTCGCAGCCACCTCGAGGTGACCGGGGTCGTTCCGGTGCAGGACAGCGCGGCAGTGGTTTCGACCGCCGCTGCACGCCGTCGCGGCGTGCTGCACCGCCTGCGAGCCGTCGTCGTCGCCGTGGCGGGGGTCGTCGGTGTCCTCTGCGTCGCGTGGTGGGTCGTCGCCACGACGACGGGGCTGTCGCTCGTGGTCGTGACCACCGGGTCGATGAGCCCGACGATCCCCGCCGGGGCGGTCGTCGTGTCCGAGCGGATCGCAGCGGCTGACGTGCGACCGGGGCAGGTCGTCACGGTCCCGCGACCGGGATCCGAGCTGCCGGTGACCCACCGCGTGGTCGCCGTCGATCGGGTGCCGGGTGACCCGGAGGCGAGGTCGCTGACGATGCGGGGCGACGCGAACGACACGATCGACCGTGATCCCTCGGTCGTCCGCGAGGCCCGGCTCACCGTCGCCAGCGCCCCCGGGCTCGGGCACGTGCTGCAGTGGTCCTCGACCCCCGTTGCCCGCGGGCTGGCGGTGGCGACGGTCGGCCTGCTCGTCGTGTGGTCGTTCTGGCCAGCACGACGGACCGCTCGGGACGACGACACCGGAGCGCGAGCATGAGTCGTACGGCGGGCGCTCGTGCGGGAGTCACCGCGGCCGGAGCGGTCATCTGCGCCGTCCTCGGGCTCGCCAGCGGCGGTGCGGCCGTCGCAGCGGGGTGGCACGTCGTTCCCGAGACCGGAGTACCGGGCGGTCTCGTGCTCGAGGCATCGCCGTACCCGCTGCGCGCACCCGAGCTGCAGCCCGGTCGACCGGTCCACTGGCAGGTGCGCACCAGTGTCGACCGACCAGGGCTGATCGCGACGGAGGTGCAACTCCGTCGGGACGGAGCGCTCGCCGAGCACCCGGACGGCCTCCGGGTCGCCGTGTCGGCGTGCGAGCGGCCCTGGCGAGGACTCGATGCCGTGCCGGTCTGCGACGGCGGGCAGCGGGTCCTGTCGGTCGGTCCGGGAGAGCCCGACACCCTCCGTGTGCCGGTCTCCGATCCCGACGGCGACGGTGCGACCTGGCTGCTCGTCGAGCTCGCCGTCGCCGACACCGCGGGAGCCTCGGCCGACGACGGGCTCATGGGACTCCGAGCGACCGTGGGGCTCGGGGTGACCGCGAGCGCGGACGACGCGGTCGCGGGGCCACCGGTGTCGCCGACGGCGTCGTCCACCTCGCTGGCCTCCACCGGTGCGGCCTTCGTGGCGCCGCTGTTCGTCGCGGCGGCGCTCGTGCTCGCCGGGGTGGTGGTCCGGGTGTGGCGGACAGCGGCGTCGAGCGACGGGTGCGCCCGGTGATCCCGCGCACGAGCCCCCGCCAGCGACCGCGCCACCGTGCCCGTCACCGCCCGGCGGTGCTCGGCATGCTGCGCCGTGGTCGTGGCGCCGTGCTGGTCGGGATCGTGGCGGTGGTCGGGGCGACCGCAGCGGTGACGGTCCCCGGACCCGCCCCGTCGACCGCGACGTGGCAGGACTCGGAGTGGGTGCACGGTGACGGTGCTCTGGGGACCTCGTCGTTCTCGTGCGGCGAGGACGTCGGCTACACGGCGAACTCCTCGAGCCGGTTCCTCGCCGGGAGCGTGGCGGGGCAGGACCTCGGGGCGGTCGCGGACCTGCGCGGGCTCGACGTGACGAAGACCGGCACGCAGGGCGTCTCGGTCAGCCCGGCGACCGCGCCCGAGATCACCCGCACGGAGACCACCGCCGCGTACGGCAACCCCCTCGACGTCGGCGTCCTGGGCAGTGTCGCCGGACTCGACCTGACCGGCCTCGGCACCGGACTGCCCGGAGGATCGGCCGGAGCGGTCAACCAGGTCGCGACGTCCGTCGCCACGGGCAGGTCGGTCGCCGCTTCCGGCCTGGTCAGTGACTCCGGGGGCGTGCTCGTCACCGACACCACGCCGACCGAGGCGCTGCCCGAGCCGGCGACGCTCGACCTCGGGCAGGCCCTGGCAGGGGTCGTCGACCTGCGGAACGTCTCGGACGTCGGGCTCGAGGTCGGGGCCGTGGGATCCTCGGCGCAGCTCGACGGCTGCGACCTGCTCGAGGACGAGGTGTGGGGGACCGCGGGTCCCACCGCGGCCGGTGCAGGTGCTGACGCGCCCACCGTCCGACCTGCGTTGCTCGCGGCGACGGGGACCACGACGGCTCCCGTTGCGGCTGCCGCTGCCGACGGGTCGCGGCGGGTGACGCGCGACTACGGGATCGCCGGGCTCGACCTGCGGATCGACAGTCCGCTCGTCTCGTCGCTCACGAGCTCGGTGGACAGCACGGTGCGGACGCTCGACGGCGCGGTGGCCCAGCTCGCCGGTCCGGGCGGGCTGCTCGCGAACGCCGTCAGGGCCGAGATCGGCGCGGAGTTGCTCGGCGGCACGCTCCGCGTCGGGACCGTGCGCGGCAGCGTGACCCTGCAGGGAGCCGACCTCGGGACCGCGATCGCCCCGATCACCCGGGAGCCGCTGACCGACGGCGTCGTCACGGTCGACCTCGCGTCCGGCAGCGTCCACGTCGACCTCGCACGGCTCGTCGGTGGTCGGTCCTCGGGGTTGAACGGCCTGCCCCCGAACACCGAGATCGTCCTCGACGCCGGTCTCGTGGACCAGCTCACGGCCAGGGTCACGGCGATGCTGGACGCCTGGACGCAACGCATCGCGGCGGTCCTGACCTCGACGCTCGAGGCGTTGCGCCTGCAGGTCGCGCTCGACGTCCAGCTGCTCGGCCTGCTCGGGACACCGGTCGTCGAACTGGACATCCGCACGGACAGCGGGCTCGGGACCGCCGCCGGCGGGAGCGGGACCGTGACCGTCGGGTCGAAGCTGCTCGGGCTCGACCTCGGACTGGGCGGTCTCGTCAGCCTGCTCGTCAGCGGCCTCACGGAGGACCTCCCGGGAGTCGTCCAGGGTGTGGCGAGGGGACTCCTGGCCCAGGTCACCACCGCGGGCAGCACCCTGGCAGCGGCGACGGGGCCGCTCGTGGCCGCGGTCACACCGGTGCTCCGGGCGCTCCCCGCGCTGCTGTCGGTGCAGGTCAACGTGCAGCGCGACCTCCCCGGTTCCCGTGACGGTCGGTACGCGAGGACGGGCGCGTACTCGGTGACGGCGATCCGCATCGGTGTCCTCGGACCGGGCGGAGGCACACCCCTCGCCCGGGTCGACCTGGCGTCGTCGACGGTCGGGCCGAACCTGGTCGACCTCGGTACCCCGCGGTCCTGAGGGCCTCCGCCGCCGCGCTGACACGGAGCGGGTCGTCTCCTAGGGCTGCCGTCGGCGTCTCGACTCCGCTACCGTCGCGGTACGCGGGCGACGAGTCCGTGAGCGACCGGAGGGGGCACCGTGACGACGGACGACCGCGCGCAGGACAGCGACCGACCGCTGCGACGACCGACGGTGGTCACCGCGGCCCTGGCGATCTGGGCGGTCGTGCTGCTGGTACGGGTCACCACGGTCTCGGTGGCAGCGGTGCAGCTGGCGCAGGACGAGTCCGGTGGTCCGCTCATCGCGGTGATCGGTGGGGTGCTCGGCATCGGGATCTGCGCGTTGCTCGCCTGGGCGACCCTGCTCGTGTGGCGTGGTTCCGGCACCGCGCGGGTGTGGCTCGGGGTGATGGGTGCCTTCGCCCTGGTGAACGTCGTGATCGCCGTGGCCGTCGGGAGCGCGGACTGGCCCACGCTCGAGCCGGTCGCTGTCGTCGCCGCTGCCGTGCTGCTGTACCTGCCGTCGGCACGCCCGTGGTTCCCTCGCTGGGAGCGACGCCCGCGTGCGCAGGAACCGAGGACCATCGGCTGGGACCCGCAGACCGGGGAGCGGATCACGGAGCCGCGCGAGGCCGCCGACCAGCGCTGAACACGCCGCGCCCGCGCGCGACACGCCGAGCCGGGAACCGATCGCGTCGGTGCGGACACCACCTGACATGAACCAGATCACGGGGGACCGGGCCGACTGGGCCCTGAGCCTCGCGGGGGACGGGCAGGCCTTCGGCAGGGTCTTCGACCGGCACGCCGCGAGGCTCCGGCGACATGCCGTCGGCCTCGTCCCGGCAGCAGCACCGGCCGACGCGGACGACGTCGTCGCGATGACCTTCCTCGAGGCCTGGCGGCGCCGTGACCACGTCCGCTTCGTCGACGACTCGCTCCTGCCGTGGCTCCTCGTCACGGCGACGAACACCGCGCACAACGTCACCCGGTCGGCGCACCGGCACCGGGCGTTCCTCGGCCGGTTCCCGGCGCCCGAGCCGGCGCCCGACCCCGCGGAGCAGTTCGGCGACGGCGGTGCGGTCGCGGCCATGGGGCGGCTGTCGCTCGACGACCAGCGCGTCCTGACCCTCTGCGTGCTCGAGGGACTCAGCGAGCGCGAGGCGTCGGCGGTGCTCGGCGTCGCCCCCGGGACCGTCAAGTCCCGACTCCACCGGGCGAAGGCCCGGCTCCACAAGCGGTACACAGCCACAGCGGAACCCCTCGGAGGCGCACTGTGAACGACGACTTCTCCCCCCGCCTGACCGCCATGCGCGACGCGCTCCTCGCGGAGGTCGACCGGTCCGGCACCCCCGGCACCGCTCCCGTCCCTCGTCGCCGTCCGACCCGGGGCGCGGTGCTCGCTGTGCTCGCAGCCTTCGTGGTCGGCGGTGGGCTGACCGGCGGGCTGACCGCGGCCGCGCTGCCCGGAGCCGACCCGGACGCCGCCGTCGAGACCCAGCTGGCGACGTCCGCGCGGTACCAGGTGGAGGAGAGCAATCACGCGACGGTGCTCGGGACCCCGACCTTCCTCGTCACGCACGGCGACCGGACCATCACGTTGGACGACCGACCGCGCGGTGCCGACGCGATCACGGTGTCGTGGACGTGCCTGGACCGGGCGGACCTCCGGGTGGCGGTCGACGGGACGCGCGTGGACGTCGGCGACCCGTGCCTGCCCTCGACCGAGGACGTCATCCGCACGCCGTGGAGCATGACCCCGGCGGACGACGCCGGAAACCCGTCGGTGACGCTGTCGAGCTCCGGGTCGGCGCGGTACGCCGTCTGGGTGTCGTGGGTGCAGCGGGCGACGATCGCCGAGCCGTCGCCGCAGCAGGACGCCGAGACCGACGACGGGGTCGTCACGTTGCAGGAGTACACGACGGCGTTCAACCGGCTGCAGGCGTGCATGGCGCAGGCCGGCCACCCGATGGCCGTCGTCCCGCTCACGTACGCCGCGGACGGCCTGTCGAGCTCGACACCGGGCGGCGACGGGCCCTGGTACCGGTACGGCATCGCGTCGGAGAGCATCGAGGTCTACGACACCCAGTGCTACCCGCGCGAGTTCGAGGCCGTCGACACGATCTGGCAGGGCGAGCACCCGGAGCCCTGACCCGGCACCGCGACGGACGGGAGGCACGGTGCCGGCTGGCACCGTGCCTCCCGTCCGTCAGCGGCGCGCGTTCCGCGACGTCGCGGCTGTCGAACGACAGCGGTCTCGTCGCAGGACGCGTGTCACGCGCCGCCGCCCGCGTGCCTCACACGCCCGCGGGCACCGCCACCCGTGTCAACCGCACCGGCACCGCCTTCGACACCGGCGTGTTGCTGCCCTTCGCCGCGCTGTCGAGCGGCACGAGCACGTTCGCCTCGGGGAAGTACGCCGCCGCACACCCGCGAGCACTCGGGTACGCGACGACCCGGTAGTCGCGCAGCACGCGCTCGACGTCGTCGTCCCACACCGTCGCGACGTCCACCCGGTCGCCGTCCTGCAGCCCGAGCTCGACCAGGTCGTCCGGGTTCACGAAGACGACGTGGCGGCCCTTCTTGATGCCGCGGTACCGGTCGTTCAGGCTGTAGATCGTCGTGTTGTACTGGTCGTGCGACCGCAGCGTCTGCAGCAGCAGGGTGCCCTCGGGGCGCTCCACGTGCTCGAGCTCGTTCACGGTGATCATCGCCTTGCCGGTCTTCGTGGCGAAGGTCCGGGAGTCGCGGGGACCGTTCGGCAGGACGAAGCCCTCCTTGCTCGCGGCGCGGCGGGAGTAGTCGTCGAAGCCGGGGACGACGTGGCTGATGTGGTCGCGGATCACGTCGTAGTCGTCCCGCATGCCCTGCCAGTCGACGGCCACGCGGTCACCGAGGGTGGCCTTCGCGAGCTCGCAGACGATCGCGACCTCGGACAGCAGCCCGGGGGCGACCGGCGGGACCTGCCCGTGGCTGCCGTGCACGGAGCACACGGTGTCCTCGACCGAGACGAACTGCGGACCCGCGGCCTGCACGTCGATCTCGGTGCGGCCCATCGTCGGCAGGATCAGGGCTTCCTCGCCCACGACGGCGTGCGACCGGTTCAGCTTCGTCGACACCTGCACCGTCATCTCGGTGCCGCGGAACGCCGCCTCGGCGAGCTGGCTGTCGGAGATCGCGGCGACGAGGTTGCCGCCCATCCCCATCCAGAACTTGATCTCGCCGCGCTGCATGGCCGTGATGCCCTTCAGCGCGTCGACCCCGTGCTCGCGGGGCGGCTCGAAGTGGAACTCCTCCGCCAGGGCGTCGAGGAAGCTGTCCGGCATCTGCTCCCAGATGCCCATCGTCCGGTCGCCCTGCACGTTGCTGTGCCCGCGGATCGGCGAGGCGCCGGCGCCGGGTCGGCCGATGTTCCCGCGGAGGAGCAGGAGGTTGATGATCTCCTTGATCGTGTCGACGGCCTTGGTGTGCTGCGTGATGCCCATCGCCCAGGTGATGATCGTCCGCTCGGAGCGCATGTAGCGCTCGGCGAGCTCGTCGATCTCCTCGGTGGTCAGGCCGGTGGCGCGGAGGACCTCGTCGTCGTCGACCCGCAGGACGTGCTCGACGAACGCCTCGTACCCGCTGGTGTGCTCGGCGATGAAGGCGTGGTCGACGACCGTGCCGGGGGCGGCGAGCTCGGCCTGCACGACGCGCTTCGCGAGCGCCTGCAGCAGGGCCATGTCGCCGCCGAGCCGGATCTGCACGAACTGGTCGGCGATCTCGGTCCCGCGGCCGACGATGCCCCGGACCTTCTGCGGGTTCTTGTAGCGCTTCAGGCTCGACTCGGGGAGCGGGTTGACGGCGACGATCTCGGCGCCGTTCTCCTTGGCGTCCTCGAGCGCGGTGAGCATTCGGGGGTGGTTCGTGCCGGGGTTCTGGCCCATCACGATGATGAGCTCGGTCTCCTCGAAGTCGTCGTAGGCGATGGTCGACTTGCCGATGCCGACGACCTCCGCCATCGCGAGGCTCGTCGACTCGTGGCACATGTTCGAGCAGTCGGGCAGGTTGTTCGTGCCGAAGGCGCGCACGAAGAGCTGGTAGACGAAGGCCGCCTCGTTCGAGGTGCGCCCGGAGGTGTAGAACGACGCCTGGTCGGGGGAGTCGAGCCCGTTCAGCTTGTCCGCGATGATCCCGAACGCCCGCTCCCAGCTGACCGGCTCGTAGTGGTCCTTCCCCGCGGGCTTCCACACGGGTTCGGTGATGCGGCCCTGCTGTCCGAGCCAGTACTCGGTCTTGTCGGCGAGGTCGTGGACCGAGTGCTCGGACCAGAACGTGCGCGGCACGAGCAGCGGGGTGGCCTCCCACACGACCGCCTTGGCGCCGTTCTCGCAGAACTCGGCGGTCTTGCGCTTGTCCGGGTCCGGCCAGGCGCAGCTCATGCAGTCGAATCCGCCCTTCTGGTTCAGGTTCAGCATGAGCTTGGCGGTGCGGGCCACGCCCAGCTGCTCGATCGCCGGGGCCATCGAGTGCAGGACGCCGGGGACGCCTGCGGCCCACTCCTTCGGTTCGCCGACCGTCATCTCGGCGTCGGTCACGTCGTCCTTCGGGGGCTGTTCGGTCACGGTGCGCTCACGGTCTCTCGAGGGGCTGGTGCTGGTTCGGTGATGCGTTCGGGGCGGCTGTAGACGACCATGCTCTGGCCGCGCAGGAAGCCGACGATCGTGATGCCGACCTCCTTCGCCAGGTCGACCGCGAGCGACGACGGCGCGGACACGGCGGCGAGCACCGGGATCCCGGCCATCGAGGCCTTCTGCGTCAGCTCGAAGCTCGCCCGGCCGGAGACCATGAGGACCGTGCCCCGCAGGGGCAGCCGTCCTTCCTTCACGGCCCACCCGACGACCTTGTCGACGGCGTTGTGCCGACCGACGTCCTCGCGGAGCACGAGCATCCGCCCGCTGGCGCCGTCGAACAGTGCTGCGGCGTGCAGGCCGCCGGTCTTCTCGAACACGTCCTGGGCCTCGCGCAGCCGGTCGGGGAACGTCGCGAGGAGCGCCGGGTCGAGCACGAGGTCGTCGTGCAGGACGCTGTGCTGCGAGGTCGTCCGCACGGCGTCGATGCTGGCCTTGCCGCACAGGCCGCACGAGCTCGTCGTGTAGAACGCGCGCTCCAGGCTCGGGTCCGGCGCGGGGACGCCGAGTGCGAGCGTCACGTCGAGCACGTTGTAGGTGTTGAGCCCCTCATCAGTCGCCCCGGCGCAGTACCGGGCGGCGGCGAAGTCGTCACCCCGGGCGATCACGCCCTCGGACACCAGGAACCCCGCGGCGAGGTCGACGTCGTTGCCGGGCGTCCGCATGGTGATCGCGAGCGAGTTCCCGCCGACGCGGATCTCGAGCGGCTCCTCGACGGCCAGCAGGTCGTCGCGCACCGACCGGGACGTCGCGACGGTGATGCGAGTGACGCGCTTCCGCGCCGTGATCCGGCTCATGCTCCGGGTCTACCACCCGTGCCCGGCACCCGCCAGGGCGGTGCGGTTCCCGCACGCCGTCCTGTGGCGGTCCTCAGGCCTGCCGTCGGACCGTCCGGTGTGCCCGTCAGCACCACGGCAGCCGGACGGGAGGCACGTCCTCGCCCGCCACGCCGCCCCCGGCCGGGACGACCAGCAGTCCGTCCGCGTCGGCCAGGCCCCGCAGCATCGCCGAGGTCTGGTGCGACGCCGGGACGGCGCCCTCGGGCGTCGCGCGGTACGCGAGCACCAGCGCGCCCGGCCGGTCGTTGGGCACGTCGACCGCGAGCCGCACCCGTCCCACCGGCTCGAGCGGTCGCCCGAGCAGTCCGGCGACGAGCGGTCCACCGAGCAGCACGAGGCCGACCATCGCGGCCATCGGGTTGCCGGGCAGGCACAGGAACACCGTCGGGCCCCGGCGGGCCAGCAGCATCGGTCGACCCGGACGCACGTCGACCCGGTCGACGAGCAGCTCGGCCCCGATCCGGGCGAGCGCACCGCGGACGTGGTCGGTTGACGAACCGGCCGTGCCGCCCGTGCTCACGACGAGGCGCTCGCGAGCGGCGTCGAGCACGCGGGCGGTGGTGTCGGGGTCGTCCGGCACGCGGTCCGAAGAGACGGGGTCGGCACCGAAGGTCCCGAGCACCGCGGGCAGGGTGTGCGAGAAGACGTCGCGGACCTGTCCGGGTCGTGGGACCCCGGCACCGACGACCTCGTCGCCGAGCACCGCGACCCGGGCGGTCGGGACCGGCGCGACGCGCACGTCGTCGACCCCCGAGGCGGCTGCCAGCGCTGCACGCGGAGGCGTGAGCACCGTGCCGCCGGTGAACAGCACCTGGTCCCGGGTGACCTCCTCGCCCGCCGGCCGGACGTGTCGTCGGGTGGACGGCGTGTGGCGGACCAACCGGCCGTCGTCGTCGACGGTGGCGTCCTCGGACCGCACCACGGCCGCCGTGCCGGGCGGGACGGGTGCCCCGGTCGTGATCGGTCGGGCGTGCCCGGTCGTCAGCGGCGCGTCGGACGGGACCGCTCCGGCGACGATCGGCGCGCCGAGCACCCACGGCCCCGGTCCCGCGACGGCCCACCCGTCCATGGCTGCGCCGTCGTGCCCGGGGACGTCGCCGCGGGCGGCGAGGTCGCCGGCGAGCGTCCGGCCGAGCGCCGACGCCAGGTCGAGCCGGACGGATCCGGCTCCCGGGTCGGCGGCGGTGTCGGCGGCGAGGCGGACGCCCTGCCGGTGTGCCTCGTGCCGGGCGTCTGACCAGGACGGCAGGACCAGCGTCACCGGGCGTCGGACCCGGTGGTGCCGTCGGTCCGGCCCGTGTGCTCGGGTCCGTCCGGGCCGTCGGTCGTGTCCGGGGCGTCCCCGTGCGCGAGCGCGAGCCGTGTCGCGGTCGCTGCGGCGTCGGCCAGGTCCGCCTCCGACCCGCCGCGGAGCCCCGCGGCGTACCCGACCAGGAAGGTGGTCAGCGGGGCAGCCGGACGGGCCACGCCGTGCGCGGCGTCACGGGCGAGGTCGAGCACGACGTCGCGGTCGAGCGCAGAGCCCTCGGGGAGGCCGAGCGCCTCGGCGAGCTCGGCGGTCCAGGCGGCGAGGACGTCGTCAGTGGTCATGCGGTCAGTCAAGCAGCCGGGCGTCCGCCGTGGCCCGCGTGGCGTCCTCCGGTTCGTCCACGTCCGCACAGAGTGCGGCGGGCAGCCGGACCTCGACGAGCCGGAGGCCGTCGGTCAGCCGTCGCACCGCCGCGCCGGTCGGGTCGCCGAGCGCCCGGACCGCGGCGCGCAGCGCGTCCGAGCGGTACAGCGCGAGCAGGTGCTGGCGACGCCCGTCCTCGTCGACCGCGACGACGCCGTCCGCGTCGTCGGGCGCCGCGCCGGCGGCGTCGAGCAGCAGCGCGGCCGCAGGCTCCGGACGCACGAGGTCGCACGCGAGCACGAGCGTCCACGGCGCGGGGTCGGCCACGGCGGCGAGTCCGGCGGCGATCGCGGCGACCGGCCCGCCGAGGGGCGGGTCCTCGCGCGTGTGCACGACCCCGGCGGGTGCACCCCGTCCCGCCCGCAGCCCGACGAGCACGGTCCGACGAGCGCCGGCGGCCGCCGCGACGGCGTGGTCGGACAGTGCGACGCCGTCGGCGACGAGGGCGGTCTTGTCGATCCCACACATGCGCGTCGCTCGGCCGCCGGCCAGCAGGACGGCGTCGTGGTGCGGTGCGGTCGGGGAGGTCATGCCTGCACCGTAGCCGGACGGCCCGGGGTCAGGAGCAGCGCTCGAGCGCGAAGGACTGGAGTGCGTCCCACTGCGACGGTCCCTGGCCCAACGCGGGGCCCCACCGGTGCAGGACGCGGCACCCGAGCGCGGTCGTGGCCTGGCGCACCGGGTCCGCGGCGCGTCCGTCCCGTGCGACGAGGAACAGCCGTTCCCGACCGGAGTGCACCATCGACTCGATCTGCGCCGCGGAGAACACGGCGACCTGACCGGAGAACCCGCCGTCGGTCAGGACCTCCTTCCCGGTGGCACCGATCACGTCCGACGCGACCCGCCACGAGTCGGTGAGGAACAGCGGGGCGCCGTCCTGCCCGCCACCTGCGCGCTCGGCGTCCCGCACCAGTTCGGCGTCCGCCGTGGGCAGGCCCTGCCCAGCGCCCCACGGGTCCGGTGCCGAGACGGTGAAGGGAGCGTCCTCGGTCGCCTGCCCGACGCGGCGGGGACCGCCTCGGCCCGGCGCCGACGCCCGCTGCGACCGCGCAGCGTCCCACGTCGCAGCGTCCTGTCGCACCCCGACCGACGCGTCGCCCCGGTCACCGTCGCGAGCGGCGTCGAGCGCCTGCAGGGAGAAGCACGCGGGCCCGAGCACGACCGCGGCGACGAGCAGGGCCCCCGCGGTCCGGCGCCCCGCCCCGCCCGGCGCTCGTCCGGTCGCCGCCGACCCGGACCGACGGCTCCGGACGGCGAGCACGACGAGGGCGGCGGCGGTCGTGCCGACGGCGACGGTCGCGAGCAGTGCCGGCTCTGCCGAGGTGCGTGCGAGCCAGGTCCACCAGGCGCCCTGCAGGACGAGCAGCCCGGCGGGGACGAGCCGCAGTCGGCGGTCCGGCGCGTCCGCGAGCCGGGCGGCTCCCCACCAGCCGAGGGCGGCGAGGGCGGCGAGCTGCACGCCGATGCCCGCGACGTAGGCGGTGTGCGGCAGGTGCATGACGGACAGGACCACCACCGCGGTCGCCAGCCAGACGACCAGCGTGCACAGCGTGGCGGAGGGGACCCGGGCCTCCCGGACGGTGCGTCGCGGCCACCAGCGGAACGCGCCGAGCACGATCCCGGCGAGCGCAGCGGGCCACGACCACCCGACCTGCGAGGCGTAGCGGGGTGAGAACAGCTGCAGGAGCGGGTGTCCGGCCGCGTGGCTGACCGCGAGCGACCACCGGTCCGCGGCCGCGTCACCCGCGGTCCGCAGCGCACTGACGGCGCCCGGCCAGGCGCCCGGCAGGAACCGGTCGACCCCGTTGTAGCCGAAGACCATCGCGAAGACGCTGTCGTCGGTGGAGCCGTCGACGAACGGGTGGTCGGCCGTCGGGAGCAGGGCGACGACGACCGACCAGCCGAGGCTCGCGACCAGCGTCGCCGACACCAGGGCGGCGAGGTGACCGGCGGCTCGACGCCAGCGCGGACCCGGACCGGCGGTCGCGACGAGGGTGCCGACCACCAGCGCCGGCAGGACCAGCCACGCCTGCAGCATCTTGGCCTGGAACCCGATGCCGACGAACAGTCCCGCGAGCAGCAGCGGCCACCAGGTGCGGGTCAGGGCGGCGCGTTGCCACCACACGAGGGCGACGGCGAGCGCAGCGGTGAGCAGGCCGTCCTCCATCGGGTGGCCGAACATCGACACGAAGATCGGGGTCGCGGCGGTCAGCGCGGCCGCGACCAGACCGGCGCGGGCCCCGAGCCAGCGGAGCACGACCACCGACACCGCCAGCGTGGTGACGGCGCCCTCGACGACCTGCGGCAGGCCCATCGCGGCCGCGGACATGCCGAAGAGGTGCACGCTGATCGCCTGGGGGACCGCGAAGCCGGCGAGCTTGTCGAGCGTGACGGTCGCATCCGGGTCGAAGGAGCCCGAGAGGAAGGCCGGCAGGGACTCGGACATGGACCGGACGGCGCTCGCGTAGAAGGACAGGTCGCCGCCGCGGCCGAGGTTCCAGCTCGTGAGCACCGCGCCGAGCACCACCACCAGGGTGAGGGTGGTCTGCTCCCACCGGCTCTGGTGCCACCACCGGGCCGGGCGTTCCGCGGCCGCGTCGATCGTCGTCATGCGGTGACTGTCCCGCCGCAGTCGATGGAGCAGCCTTGCGGAGCCGCCCGGGGGCAACGGATCCGTTCAGCCAGGCCCCCAGGGAACCGCGGTCTCCGGACGACGGTGGGGTCGGGGCTGTCGCGTCCGCCGAGCACCAGTTATGTTCGGCAGCACAACAAAACCGGACGACGGTGGCGACGCGGCCGCCGGAGGAGCAGCCCATGGTCGAGCACGGAGTCCAGCACGAGTCGGTCGCGCACCGCACCGGCGAGACGGTCCTGACGGTCGTCGACCACCACGGCGCACCGCTGCCGGACGTCGAGGTCGCCGTCGAGCAGACCCGGCACGCCTTCGGGTTCGGCAACATCGGGTTCGACTTCGTGGAGCTGGCGAACGACGAGGTCGACGGTGCCGGACGGGAGCGCCTCGAACGCCTCGCCGACCTGTACGCCGACGTCTTCACGACCGCGACGCTGCCGTTCTACTGGGGTCGCTTCGAGCCGGAGCGCGGGCGCCCGGACACCGCTCGACTCCGGCGCACCGCGGAGTGGTTCCGCGACCGGGGGATCGCGCTCAAGGGGCACCCGCTCGTCTGGCACACCGTGCAGCCGGACTGGCTCCTCGGGCTGCCCCTCGACGAGGTCGAGCAGCTGCAGCGGGAGCGCATCCGCCGTGACGTCGGCGACCTCGCCGGGCTGGTCGACACGTGGGACGCGATCAACGAGGTCGTCATCATGCCCGTGTTCGACAACGGCGACAACGCCATCACCCCGCTCGCCCGGGCGAAGGGCCGCATCCCGACGATCCGGATGGCGTTCGAGGAGGCCCGCGCCGCGAACCCGCACGCGACCCTGCTGCTCAACGACTTCGACCTGTCGAGCGCGTACGAGTGCCTGATCGAGGGCGTGCTCGAGGCCGGCGTGCAGATCGACGCCATCGGGCTGCAGACCCACATGCACCAGGGGTACTGGGGTGAGGAGACGATGCTCGCGATGGTCGACCGCTTCGCCCGGTACGGCCTGCCGCTGCACCTGACCGAGACCTCGCTCGTGTCGGGTGACCTCATGCCCGCGGACATCGTGGACCTGAACGACCACGTGGTGGACTCGTGGCCCTCGACGCCCGAGGGTGAGGCCCGACAGGCGGACGAGGTCGAGCGGCACCACCGGAGCCTGGTCGGGCATCCCGCGGTCGAGGCGGTCACCTCCTGGGGCATCACCGACGCGGGCGCCTGGCTCGGCGCGCCGATCGGGCTGGTCCGCGAGGACGGGACGCCGAAGCCGTCGTACGAGGCACTCCGTCGCCTGGTGAAGGACGAGTGGTGGACCGGGCCGACGGTGCTCCGCACGGACGAGCGCGGACAGGTGCGGGTGCGCGGGTTCCGGGGGGAGTACCGGGCCGAGGTGCGGGGCGCGTCGGCGGCGGTCACCGTCGGGCGCGAGCCGGCCGAGCAGCGGGTGGTCGCGTCCGCGACGTGACCAGCGGCGGACGGGAGGCGCGGTGCGGGTCCGTCCCGTGCCTCCCGTCCGGTGTCGCCCCCCGGTCCCGCGCCGCGCGGTGCGGTGCCGTCGGGACCGCGGACGCGGCCCTGCGTGCTCAGCCCAGGTCGAGCGTCCGGCCGAACGTCCGCGTGACGGGCGGCGCGGCGACGATCGCCGCGAGGGCCCTCGGGGCACCCTCGTCGGTCGCGCGCCAGGCGACGTAGGCGTCGTGGTCGGCGGGTGTCGTCCACCGCTCGAGCACGACGAGGTGCAGCGGGTCGGAGTCGTCGACCAGGACCTCGAGCGACTCGTTGCCGGCGAAGGTCGCCGTCTGGGCGAGGGTCTCGCGGATCGCGGAGTCGATCGTGTCCTGCGCGACGTCGTCTCGCAGCTGGACCTCGAGGAGGACCGTCTGGGTCATGTGCGTGCCTTTCGTCAGGTGCTCGTTCTCGGCACCCGTCCGTCGGGTGCCGAGTGCGCCAACGTCCGGGTGACCCGTGGTGTTCCGCGGACCGACGGAGAAGTGCAGAACGCAACGTCGGCGACTGCTCGCAGCGGTGGGGCGTTGCGGGGAACCGCCGGGGTTGCGCGTTGCGGGCCCAACGCCGACACATGTCGGAAAGAAAGCTTCCGGAGGAAGGTTTTCGGTGTTACTGTCCTGATCACCTAGCAGCACTAGGTATTCGAGAGGGCACGCCGCCCCCGATGGCTCGAGGAGGAGTCATGTCGACACCGACGTCGAAGGAAGAACCGCAGTCCGGTCTCGCCGGTACCGCGAACCCGCCGGTCACCGCGGCCGCGGGAGCCACGAGCACCGACCCCGCAGCCGCATCGCGTGCGTTCTCGGTCGAGGGCCTCACGCAGAACGTCAGCACCGTCCGGGTCGGCCCGAAGTACCTCTGGGCACTCAGCCTGGCCCAGTTCGGCCTCTTCGCCGCCCTGCTCACCCCGGTGTTCGTGGGCATGGCGATCAAGGCGACGGTGCTGAACCCGGACAGCCCCGAGACGATCGTCGGGTCGGTCCTGCCGTTCGGTGCCCTCGGCGCCCTGCTCGCCAACCCGCTGGCGGGGGCACTCTCCGACCGCACCCGCACGCGCTGGGGTCGCCGTCGGCCCTGGATGGTCGGTGGCGTCGTCGTCTTCGTCGTCGCGCTGGCCTGGCTCGCGTTCGCGCCGGACGTCCTGCAGCTCACCATCGCGTGGGTGCTCGCCCAGGTCGCCGCGAACGCCGTCCTCGCCACCCTGACCGCGAGCTTCGCGGACAACGTGCCCGAGTTCCAGCGCGGCAAGGCGTCGAGCGTCATCGCCCTCGCGCAGAACATCGCGATCCTCGCCGGCCTCTACCTCGCCGTGTACCTGGTCGGGAACCTGCCGGTCCTCTTCATCGCGCCGGGCATCCTGGCGATCGTCGTGATCCTCGTCTACGCGGTCGTGGCCCGCGACGAGCTCCCGGCCACGACCAAGCCCTTCAGCTGGGTCACCCTGATCGCGTCGTTCTGGACGAACCCGATCAAGCACCCCGACTTCGGGCTCGCCTGGTGGGGCCGCTTCCTCATCACCTTCGGCACGTTCATGTTCACGACGTACCGCGTGCTGTACATGCAGGAGCAGATCGGGATCGAGGACCTGGCCGAGGCCACCGCCACCGTCGCGTTCGGTGTGCTCCTGTACACGGTCGCCCTGCTCGTCAGCGCCGCGGTCTCGGGCTGGGTGTCCGACCGCGTCCGACGCCGCAAGGTCTTCGTCTGGGGTTCCACCGCCCTCACCGCGGTCGGCCTGGTGATCCTCGCGCACGTCGACAGCGTCGGCGGGTTCTACTTCGCGGAGATCGTGCTCGGGTTCGCCTTCGGCATCTACGCAGCGATCGACACCGCGCTCGTCGTCGACGTGCTGCCCGACCCCGAGCGTCCGGGCAAGGACCTCGGTGTCATCAACATCGCCAACGCCCTGCCGCAGTCGCTCGCCCCGGCGGTCGGCCTGTTCCTGCTGGGCCTCGGCGGCGGCCAGAACTACACGCTCATGCTCTGGGGTGCCGGCGTCGCCGTGCTCCTCGGTGCGCTCGTCATCCTCCCGATCAAGAAGGTCCGGTGACCACCGTGGCACCCCGCATCTCCCTCCAGCTCTACACGGTCGACAAGGCGCTGGCGCCCGACCTCGACGGCGGCGTCGCCCGCCTGGCCGGCATCGGGTTCGACACCGTCGAGGCGTTCGCCTTCGTCGGCCGCGCAGCCGAGCTCCGGACGGCGTTCGACGCGCACGGCATCAGCGCCCGCACCGGCCACGCCTTCCTGGTCGAGGAGTCGATCCCGCTGCCGGACGGCACGGTGATGACCGCCCCGTCGCACGCCGAGACGTTCGCCGAGGCGTCGGCGCTCGGCATCGAGATCGTCATCGACCCGTTCGTCGGTCCCGACCACTGGACGACCCGCGAGGGCGTCGAGCGGGTCGCCGCCCGGCTGAACGCCGCCGCCGAGGAAGCCGCCGTCCACGGCCTCCGCGTCGGCTACCACAACCACGACCACGAGCTCCGGCCGCGCATCGACGGGAAGCCCGCGCTCCAGGTGCTCGCCGAACTGCTCGACCCGCGCGTCGTGCTCGAGCTCGACCTGTACTGGGCGTCCGCCGCGGGCATCGACCTCGTGCCCTTCGTCGAGGAGCTCGGCGACCGCATCGTCGCCGTGCACGTCAAGGACGGCCCGATGCGCGAGGGGATCTCCACCGCGCAGGTGCCGACCGACCAGACCCCGGCCGGCCAGGGCGACGTCCGGCTGGCCGAGGCGCTCGCCGCAGCACCGGCGCTCGAGTACGCCGTGATCGAGTTCGACGGCTTCGACGGGGAGATCTTCGACGGGGTCGAGCAGTCGTACCGCTGGCTGCAGGCCGCGCTCGCCGGGTCGGACGAGACCGCCACCACGGGGGTGTCCGCATGACCCGCACCGGCCGCGTCGGCGTCGGCTTCATCGGCGCCGGGATGATCAGCGAGCAGTACCTGACGAACCTCACGACCTTCCCGGACGTCGAGGTGGTCCGGATCGGCGACATCGACACCGAGCGCGCCGCGGCGTCGGCGGCGAAGTGGGGCATCCCCGCGTCGGGCACCGGCGACGAGGTCCTCACCGACCCCGACGTCGAGATCGTCGTGAACCTCACCCTGCCCGCCACGCACGTCGAGGTCTCCACGGCGGCACTCCGCGCCGGCAAGCACGTCTGGAGCGAGAAACCGATCGGCGTCGACCGCGAGAGCGCCGCCGGACTCGTGGCGCTCGCCGACGAGCTCGGCCTGCGTCTCGGCATCGCACCGGACACCGTCCTCGGCACCGGGTGGCAGACCGCGAAGCGCGCGATCGAGGCCGGCGCGATCGGCACCCCCCTCACCGCCGTCACGAGCTTCCAGTGGCAGGGACCGGACGTGTTCCACCCGAACGCGTCCTTCCTCTACGCGAAGGGTGCCGGCCCGCTGTTCGACATGGGCCCGTACTACTTCACGGCGCTCGTGCACCTGCTCGGCCCGGTCGCGTCCGTCGTGGCGACGGGGTCCCGGTCGCGCGGCACCCGGCAGCTGGTGGTCGGTCCGAACGCCGGGCAGGAGTTCCCGGTCGAGGTCCCGACGCACCTCTCGGTGCTCACGTCCTTCGAGCAGGGCGGGAACGCGCAGTCGCTGCTGTCGTTCGACACCCCGCTGTTCCGGCACGGCGTCTTCGAGGTGAACGGCACCGAGGGCACGATCGTGCTCCCGGACCCGAACACCTTCGGTGGCGGACACCCGATCCGCATCGCACGACCGCTCGGCACGGACGTGTCGTTCCCGATCGAGCAGGCGTGGGAGACCCTCTCCGACGAGGAACCGACGGTCGGCCGCGGCCTCGGCGTGCTCGACATGGCACGGGCGATCCGCGGGGGCGGTGCGCACGTCGCGACCGGCGAGGTCGGTTACCACGTGCTCGACACCATGGTCGCGGTCGAGGAGTCCGTCGCGCGCCGCGCGTTCGTCGAGGTTGCGTCGACGGTGGCGCCGATCGCGTCGCTGCCCGAGGACTTCGACCCGCTCGCCGCGACCCTCGAGGGTGCGTCCGCCACGGTCTGAGCGGCCACACGACGGACGGGAGGCTCGGTGTCGGCCGGCACCGAGCCTCCCGTCCGTCACGTGGTGCGGGACGGCCGCAGGACGCTCGCGTAGACCGCCACCAGCTCGTCGACGCGCTGCTCGACGCGGTCGCGGGCCGCGACCAGCGCGGCGCTCGCCCGCACGAGCTGCTCCGGCTCGTCGTGGAGCCGTCGGACGACCGACGCGATCCCCGCGGCGTCCGGCGTCGGCGTCGTGAAGCCACCGCCGTCGGGGACGACCTCGGCGAGGTCCGGGTCGCAGTGCACGACGGGCAGGCCGGTGGCGACGGCCTCGAGCATCACCATCGGCTGGTTGTCGAAGTCGGAGGAACTCGACACGAGCACGTGTGCACGGCGCATGGCGGCGAGGACCTCGTCGTGCGGGGTCGAGCCGTGCAGCCGGACCGGGGTGCCGGCCGCTGCCCGGGCGACCGCAGCACGCGCGACGCCGTCGCCGAGCACGTCGACCACGGTGCCGGGTGGGAAGGAGCGGGCGGCCTCGACCAGGACCTCCGGACGCTTCTCGGGCGACAGGCGCCCGACCCAGAGCACCCGGAGCGGCTCGCCTGCGGTCCTGGTCCGGACGGTCGCCGGTCCGATCGCGTCGAGGACCGCGGGCTCGATGCCGTTCGAGACGACCGACACCGGGGTCCGGACGCCCCGGTCGACGAGCTTGTCGGCGAAGTGCCGCGACGGGACCACGACGTGGTCGCTCGCCCGCGACTGCGCGAGCATGACCCGCCACATCCGCCGCGCCGTCCGGGTCCGGGTGTACGGGGTGTCGGCCGCGACACGGACGCCCCGGCGGGGGACCTGCGTCGCGTGCAGGAAGGCGAGCAGCGCGGTCGTGACGGCGGGCACGGGCAGGACGTTCCGCGTGTAGACGTCGATGCGGCCGTGCATCGTGTGCACCACCGGGATGCCGAGGTCCTGCGCGGCCCGGATCCCGCCGAGCGCCGCGAACATCTCGGAGTGGGTGTGCACGACGTCGACCCGGCGTGCGGCGAACTCGCGGCGGAGCAGGGCGCGGAGGCGACGCGGGGACCACGCGAAGGGGTAGCCGTCGGGGCGGAACACGCGGGAGACGGGCAGACCGACGACGGCCGGCACGATGGCGGTGCCGGGTGCCTGCGCCGTGCCCGCCGAGTGCGCGGGGCCCGCCGGGTCGTCGGGACAGAAGACCGTGACGTCGTGTCCCGCTGCCGTGAGGGCCTCGGCCAGGGAGCGCACCGCCGTCTGGACGCCCCCGAGCGTCGGCAGGTAGTAGTCGGTGACCAGCGCGATCCGCACGCCCCGAGCCTAGGGGCCGTCGGCTCCTGCCGGGCTCGTAGGATCTGGGGCATGGGGGGAGCAGGCACCGGGGAGCGCGCGCTGGTCACGGGGGCGAGCGGGTTCGTCGGCGGTCACGTCGTGCGGACCCTGCGCGAGCACGGCTACCGCGTCACGGCGTCCGGTCGGCGGGCATCGGCGCTGCCCGCCGGGGACGTCCACGTCGGCGACCTCGACGACCTCGCCCGCGCGGACGTCCCCGCCGACGTCGTCGTGCACTGCGCGGCGCTCAGCTCGCCGTGGGGCTCGTGGTCGGCCTTCGAGCACGCCAACGTCACCGGGACCGCCCGGGTGCTCGAGTACGCACGTCGCGTCGGGGCGCGGCGGCTCGTGCACGTGTCGTCGCCCGGCATCTACGCCGCACCGCGCGACCGGCTCGACATCCGTGAGGACCAGGTCGACCCGAGCCGCCCGATGAACCACTACATCCGCTCGAAGCTGCACGCCGAGGCGCTCCTCCGCGCCGCGACCGGCGACCCCGACGGACCCGAGATCGTCGTCCTGCGGCCGCGCGGCATCATCGGTGCGGGCGACACCGGACTCGTCCCGAGGCTGCTCCGTGTGCACGAACGGGTCGGCGTGCCCCTCCTGCGCGGCGGACGCGGACTCGTCGACCTGACCGCCGTCGAGAACGTCGCGCACGCCGTCCGGCTCGCGGCCGAGGTGCCCGGGGCCGCCGGGCTGGCGTTCAACATCACGAACGGGGACCCGCGTCCGTTCGTCGAGCTCCTCGACCAGCTGCTCACCGGACTCGGGGTCCAGCCGCGGCACCTGCACCTGCCGGCCGGGCCGGTGTCCGCGCTGGCCACCGTGCTCGAGGCCGTGTGCACGGTGCTGCCCGGGCAGCCCGAGCCGCCCATCACCCGGTACACGGTGACGACGATCACGCACTCGCAGACCCTCGACCTGACCCGGGCCCGGCAGGTGCTCGGCTACCAGCCGGTCGTCGGGCTCGACGAGGCACTCGCGAGCTACGCGACCGCCGGCCGGCGCGTCGGTGGGCAGCCGCGTGGCTGAGCGCCCGGTCGGTACCCTGCGCGCCGCCGCCTGCGGGTGGACGACCCACGACGTGCACGGTCTGCTCCGCGGTGCACCCCGTGGCCGTCGGGTCTTCCCCGCGAACGTCTTCCACTGGTCCGGTCCGGACCGCTCCGTGCTGTTCGACACCGGGTACGCACCCCTGCCGTGGCGCACGGGTGCCGCCGGGTGGCTGTACCGACGCCTGCTCCCGCCCGTCGTCCCCCCGGGCAGCACACTCGCCGACGCGATCGACACGGACGACGTCACGCACGTCGTCCTGTCGCACCTGCACCCCGACCACGTCGGCGGGCTGGCTGCCGTGCCGCACGCGCGGGTGCTGGTCTCCGAGGGCGTGGCCCGGAGCACCGCCCGCCCGCGGGTGCTCGCCGGGCAGCTGCGGGGGCTGCTGCCCGCGGGGCTCGTCGACCGGCTGCAGGTCGTCCCGGACAGCGCCTTCGGCCCCGCCCCGACCGGGCCGCTCGCCGCGGTCGGTCTGTCGACGGCCGACCCGTTCGGCGACGGTCGCACGCGGCTCGTCCGGCTGCCCGGGCACGCCGACGGGCACCTCGGCCTCCTGGTCGAGGACCGTGTGCTGCTCGCGGGCGACGCTGCCTGGAGCCGCGACCTGCTCGGACGCGAGCGCGACCTGCGCCTCCTGCCGCGTGCGGTCGCCCACGACGCCCGATCGCAGCGCGACACCGCCGAGCGCCTGCTCGCCCTCGAGCGCGCAGGTGTCAGACTGCTGTTCAGCCACGACGAGCACCGGACCGGGGTGGACCTGCTCGTCGACGACGACGAGGACCGAGGGGGACCATGAAGCACTGCGCCATCGCCGGGTGGGGGACGGCACTGCCGGACCGGACGGTCACCTACGGCAGCGGTGCCCGCACCGTCACCCGGTACCGCATCGCCGACGACGTGTCGCACCTCGACATGCTCGCCACGGCAGCGTCCCGGGCCGTCGCGCACGCCGGCATCGACGCCGCCGACCTCGACCTCGTGATCGCCGCCTGCGCCGCCGGCGTGCAGCCGATCCCCTGCACGGCGGCACTCGTGGCGGAGCGGGTCGCGCCCGACGCCCGAGCGGCCGCGTTCGACGTGAACTCGACGTGCACGAGCTTCATCACGGCACTCGACATCGCCTCCCGCTACCTGGAGGACGGCGACCACGACCGGGTGCTCATCGTCTCCGGGGACGTCGGGTCACGCTTCCTCGACCCGGGGCAACGGGAGTCCGCCGAGCTGTTCTCCGACGCTGCGGCCGCGGTGGTGCTGACGCGCGGCGACGGGGCGCAGGGGGTGCTGTCGGCGCTGCAGCAGACCTGGCCGGAGCACGCCCACGACACCGAGCTCCGGGGCGGCCTGTCCCGGTACCCGGCGCAGCAGTACGCCGACGGCGACCCCGCTGACTACCTGTTCGACATGCACGGCCGGCGCGCCCTGACCGGGATGCTCCGGGTCCTGCCCGGGTTCTTCGCGCGGTTCTGGGAGCGCAGCGGTCTCGGGCTGGACGACGTCGACCTGGTCGTACCGCACCAGGCCAGCGGCGCGATCGGGCTCGCGATGCGCCGGCTCGGGATCCCGACGGACAAGTACGTCGACGAGGTCGCGGCGTTCGGGAACTCGGTCTCGTCGTCGGTGCCGTTCATGCTCGCGCGGTGCCTCGACGACGGTCGGCTCCGGCGCGGGGACACCGTGCTGCTCTGCGGGACGGCTGCCGGCCTGACCGCGAACGCCCTCGCGCTGCGCCTCTGACGCGCCCGCGGTCGGCGCTGCGCCTCTGACGCGCACGCGGTCGGCGCTGCGCCTCTGACGCGCACGCGGTCGGCGCTGCGCCTCTGGCGCGCGCGGTCTGCGCTGCGCCGGGTTCCCCGGGGACACGACGACGCCCCCGCCGCTGCTGCGACGGGGGCGTCCGATGACCCCTGATCCCCGGGGAGGCCACCGCTGGTCCGGTGGACCGCCCAGCACCGGGCGGTCCACCGGGGTCGGTCAGCGGGTGGTGCGTCCGGCGCGGGGCAGGAGCACGCCGAGGACGATCATCGCGACGGCGAGGAAGGCGTGCAGGACGTTGTCGGCGCTGTTCAGCGGGACGAAGTTCGCAGCCCCGGCCATGCCGGCGACGAAGAGGCCGAAGACGAACAGCACGGCGTAGACGATGCCGCCGATGAGCAGGTACGAGCGCGACCCCGCGGCGGAGCGGGCGGCGAGGATGCCGACGATGCCGAACAGCAGGTGGACGATGTTGTGCAGGGCCGACACCTGGAACAGGCCGAGGAGCATGGCCATCGAGCTGTTGCCGGCGAAGGACATGGTGCCCATGTCCATGGTCAGGCCCGGGATGAACCCGGCGATGCCGACGATGAGGAAGACGACGCCGAAGAGCAGTGCGCCCTTCTGGACGAGGGTCGACGCGAAACCGGTACGGGGTGATGCTGCGTTGCTGGTCATGGTGCGGTCCTTCCGAATGCGTTCCACGACGGCGTCTCCGGGTCACCGCGCAGGGGCAGCGTCGTCGTCGTACAGGGGTTTCGGAGCAGGTGCGCAGCCGGATTGGTGCGCCGTCCGGGTGTCCTTCCAGCGCGGCGTCCTCCTGCGGGATGACCCCGGGTCTCCGCCCCAGGGGGGACGCGCTCGACGGTGTCCCGGAAATAGCGTGGACCACGTGATCGAGATCGAGCATCTGTCCAAGCGCTACGGCGCCAAGACCGCCGTCGACGACATCTCCTTCGTCGTCCGTCCCGGCAGCGTCACCGGCTTCCTCGGGCCGAACGGCGCCGGGAAGTCCACGACCATGCGGATGATCATGGGCCTCGACACGCCCACGTCCGGACGCGTCCGGGTGAACGGCCAGGACTACCGGTCCTTCCGCGACCCGCTCCGCCAGGTCGGCGCGCTGCTCGAGGCGAAGGCCGTCCACTCCGGGCGCAGCGCGTACAACCACCTGCTCTCGCTCGCGGCGACGCACGGCATCCCGAAGTCCCGCGTGCACCACGTGATCGAACTCACCGGTCTCGAGTCGGTCGCGAAGAAGCGCGTCGGCGGGTTCTCCCTCGGCATGGGGCAGCGGCTCGGCATCGCGGCGGCACTGCTCGGCGACCCGAGGACCCTGATCCTGGACGAGCCCGTCAACGGCCTCGACCCGGACGGCGTCGTGTGGGTGCGTCAGCTCGCCCGGCACCTGGCGTCCGAGGGACGCACGGTCTTCCTCTCCAGCCACCTCATGAGCGAGATGGCGCAGACGGCCGACCGCGTGGTCGTGCTCGGCCGCGGCAAGGTCCTGGCCGACGCCCCGATCGCGGAGTTCGTCGCGGGCAGCGGACAGGGCGGCGGCGCACGGACCCTCGTCCGGACCCCGCACCCCGACCAGCTCTTCGATGCCGTGGGATCAGCGGCGTCGTCGATCACCCCGCGCGAGGACGGCGCCTTCGTGGTCGTCGGTCCCGACGCACAGCAGATCGGCACCATCGCCGCCCGTGCCGGCGCGGTGCTCCACGAACTCACCCCCATGGGTGCGAGCCTCGAGGAGGCGTACATGGCCCTCACGAAGGACGAGGTCGAGTACCAGGCGGAGGTCGCACGATGAGCGCCGCGACGGCCACCGCGATGCCCGACCGCGTCGGACTCGGGTTCGGTCGACTCGTCCGCAGCGAGTGGATCAAGTTCCGCAGCATCCGGTCGACGTGGTGGTGCTACGCCATCATCGTCGCGCTGACCATCGGGCTCGGTGCGCTGCTCGGGCTCTACGCGCCGATCGTCGGTCTGCCCGAGGGCGCCGAGGTGACCCAGGCGGTCGCGAACGCCCAGATCGTCAACCTCAGCATCTCGTCGGTCGGCTTCACCGTGCTGGTCGCCGCGGTCCTGGGTGTCCTCATCATCACGGGTGAGTACGGCACCGGGCAGGTGCGCTCGACCTTCACGGCCGACCCCGGGCGCACCGGCGCGATCCTCGCCAAGGCCGTCGTCCTCGCCGTGGCCACCTTCGTGGTCAGTGCAGCGGCGACGTGGATCGGGGTCGTGCTCGTCGCGCTGTTCCAGGCGGACAAGGGCGTGCACGCCGACCTGGCCGACCCCGCCGTCTTCATGCCGATCCTCGGTTCGTCGGTCTACGTCACGGGGATCGCACTGCTCGCCTTCGGCATCGGCCTCCTGGTCCGGTCGAGCGCCGGTGGCATCGCGATCGCGCTCGGCGTGCTGCTCGTCCTGCCGATCGTGCTGCAGCTCTTCGCGGGGCTGGTGGACCAGCAGTGGCTCCTCGACGTGTCCCGCTTCCTGCCCGACCAGGCCGGCAGCCAGCTCTACACCTACGAGCGGTCCGCGGGCCAGCCCGCGCCCGAGGGCGTCGTGCTGAACGGTTGGGCCGGCGGCGGGGTCCTGGCAGCGTGGGTCGTCGCGATCGGCGTCCTCGCCCTGGCCGCGGTCAAGAAGCGCGACGTCTGACGACGACCCGCGCGGCTCGCGACGCGGGGCGCGACGGGACGGGAGGCTCGGTGCCGACCGGCACCGAGCCTCCCGTCCGTCCGCAGCCGGGTACCGGCGGTTCAGGCCGCCCGTGAGAACAGTCCGCGCAGGGCGCGCGTGAGCCGCCACGAGCGCCGCGGCTGCTGGACGACCTCGACCGCGCGGGTCGGCATCCGGAAGGCGAGGTCGTGGAGCATGTTCCGCTTCGAGCCGTCCCAGTTCGCGAACAGGTAGGAACCGCCGATGAACGACATGCTCCGGACCGGCGTCCGCTTCCACGAATCGGCGGCGACGTAGTAGCCGGCGTGCCCGGCGCGGATGTGGTCGATGACGGTGTCGACGTCGAAGACACCGGTCGTGGTGACGACGGTGGTGATGCCCGTCCGGTCGCGGGCGACGTACTCGATGAGGTGTTCGGTCACGGCGTGCTCTGATCTGTGTCTGACTCGACCGGCCCGTGAGGTCGGTGCTCGGGAGGTGTTCGGAACCGCCCTTGCTTCCGCCTGGATGGTACGCCGACAGGCGGTGGGGTCTCCAGGCGTCGGTGCGGTCGGGGGATGAACATCCGGGCAGCGCGGCGGGCAGGGTGGTCCCATGCGCACCACACGTCACTCCCGTCCCGCCGGCCTGCTCCTGATCGTCGTCGGGGCGTCCCTCGCCCTCGCGGGGTGCACCGGCGGGGGCGGCGGTGGCCCGACCGCGACCGTCACGCGGACGGTCACGCCCTCGACCTCGGCGTCGTCCTCGTCGTCGACGACGGGCAGCGGGACCCCGGGCCCGTCGTCGACGCCGACCGCGACACCCTCCTGCGGACCGTCCGACGGGGCCGCTGCCGCCGCTGGTCCGATCGCCGACCTCCCGCTGCCCGCCGGCCTCGAGTCGGCGCGGTGGGACGCGTCGAACGCCGACACCTCGGTCTACGACGGCTGCGCCGCGCTGTCCGCGGTGACCGTCAGCGTCGTCGACGGCACCGCGAGCTCGCCGGTCGCGATCCTGCTCTTCCACGACGGGACGTACCTGGGGACGGCGACGAAGGAGCAGTACCCGTTCGTCCCGCAGGTGACGCGGGAGTCCGCGGGGGCGATCCGCGTCGAGTACCGCTACCCGCAGGGTGCGGACAGCAACGCCGACCCCTCCGGTCGAGCGACCGCGACGTACACGTGGGACGACGCTGCCGGTCGCGTTGAGATGTCCGGGGACGTCCCGCCCGCCCGGTGACGTCCCGCCGCCCTGTCACTCAGCGCGGTGCTCCGCGTCGACCGGCGGACCCGGACCCGGACCCGGGCCGTGACCCGGGCCGTGACCCGGGCCCTGACCCGGGGCGCAGCGCCCGCAGCACGTCCCGCAGGACGTCGAGCCGGGGCTGGGACGCGCTGAACGGTCGACCGAGTGCCGAACGCGGTTCGAGGACGAACGGTCCGCCGTCCGTCAGCGTGAGCCACAGCCCGTAGTCCTCCCGTCGTCCGCGGTGGTCCTTCGTGGCCAGGTCGATCCGTGCGACGCGCGTCCAGGGGATCGTCACCACCGGGTCGGGTGACACGGGGGACCAGCCGAGCAGCCCGCTCCGGTCGACGGTGACGAGCGCGATGCGCGGGTCGGGGAGGTCCTGTCCGGCGATGGTCCCGCGGGCGGAGACCGGGAGGTGGAACGCCGGTCGACCCCGGCCGTGGCCGTGCGCGTGCCGGAGCGCACGTCGGTCCCGTCGTCCGTCCCGCCAGGCGCTGATCGGCGCGACGACGCACCCCACGGCGCCGAGCAGCGGCAGGAGGACGGCGACCGAGCCGCGGCCGGTGAGCGACGCCTGGTCGACGAACCGGGCCTCGAAGACGAGCACGCCGACCGCGACGGCGAACAGGCCGAGCGCGCCCGCGACGAACGGCCACAGCGGCGGCACGACGCCGTCTCGCAGTCGCTGCACCCACGGCTCCGACTGATGGTCCACCACCTCAGCCTGCCCGTACCGCCTGGGCACCGGACGGTGGGATGCTGGTCCGCATGCCCCTGTCCCGCCCGGCGCTCGTCGCTGCCCTGCCCGGTGTCGAGCTCGCCGTCGTGATCGGCGTCGCCGCGACCCTGGTCGGCCGCGCGGTCCCTGTCGTCGGCGGTCCGGTGCCGGCCGTCCTGCTCGGTGCGCTGGTCGGCTGGCTCGTCCGGCGTCGACGGGCCCAGGACGACGGAGCAGCCGACCTCGGTGGGCTCCAGCCCGGCGTGAAGTTCGCGTCGAGCCGCGTCCTGCAGGCAGCGGTCGTGCTCCTCGGCGCACAGCTGTCGATCGGCGAGGTCCTGCGCATCGGCGGCGAGACCCTCCCCGTGATGCTCACCACGCTCGTGGTGTGCCTCGTCGCGGCGTGGGGGATCGGTCGGCTGCTCCGGGTGTCGAGCACGCTCCGGACGCTCATCGGGGTCGGCACGGGCATCTGCGGCGCATCGGCCATCGCCGCCGTCACCCCCGTGGTCGGTGCCGCCAGCGCCGAGGTCGCCTACGCCCTGTCGACGATCTTCCTCTGCAACATCGCCGCGGTCTTCGTCTTCCCGCTCGTCGGCCACGCGCTCGGCCTGTCCCAGCACGCGTTCGGCGTCTTCGCCGGGACCGCCGTGAACGACACGTCCTCCGTCGTCGCGACCGCCACGGTCTACGGCCGTCAGGCGACGGACACCGCCGTCGTCGTCAAGCTCGTGCGGACCCTGATGATCATCCCGATCGTGATCGGGCTCGCCGGCCTGGAGGCGCGCCGCACCGCCCGCACGCAGCCCGCCGCCGTCGACGGTACGGGTCGCGCCGGGGGCGTCCGCGTGCTGCGGCTGGTCCCGTGGTTCCTGGTCGGCTTCCTCGTCGTGGTCCTGCTCCGGACCACCGGGGTCCTGCCCGCGGCTGCGGCCCCGGGGTTCTCGACGGCGGCGACGTTCCTCATCACGGTGGCGCTGGCGGCCGTCGGGGTCTCGACGGACTTCTCGGCGCTGCGCCGGGCCGGGTTCCGGCCGATGCTGCTCGGCATCGTGCTGTGGGTGCTCGTCGCGGGGACGAGCCTGGGCGTGCAGGCGGCCTTCGGTCAGCTCTGACGGGCCCGGCGGCACGGTGCCAGCCGGCACCGTGCGTCAGCCGTCGCGTCGGCGACGCCTGCGTGGCGTGACGTGCTCCCGCACAACGGAAGGCACGTCACGCCGCGCGGTTCCGTGGCGCGACGTGCTCCTGGTTGTGCGGGGCGCCCCGCGCCCGGCGCGGCTGCGTTCCGGACGGGAGGCGCGGTGCCAGCCGGCGCCGCGCCTCCCGTCCGTCGTGCGGCGACGTCAGCCGCGGATCGCCTCCGTCAGCTTCACCCGTCCGCCGGTCCGGAGCAGCGCGTTCTCGTAGATGCGCGCGCCCACGGCGACGACCACGACGACCGACGCGGCGACGAGCAGCAGCGAGAGGATCGGCTCCCACCACTCGGCGGTCCCGAGGAAGATCCGCATCGGCATCCCGATCGGCGCGCTGAACGGGACGTACGACATGATCCCGACGATCGTCTCGTTGTCCGCCGCCGAGACGATGAGGATGTACGGGATCATCACGAGGAGCATCACGGGCATCGTGACACTGCCGACGTCCTCCTGGCGGGACACGAGCACGGCGGACGCGGCGAACAGCGCGGCGATGAGCACGAAGCCGACGGCGAAGAAGCCGACGAACCACAGCACGCTGGGGCCGAGCAACGTGAACAGGTTGTCCTGCCCGGTGACCGCGAGGGCCACGGCGCCGGCGATCGCGATGGCGATGATCTGCGCGAACGCCATGATGCTGCTGCCGAGCACCTTCCCGGCGAGCAGGGCACGGGCCGGGATGGCGGCCATCAGGATCTCGACCACCCGCGTCGACTTCTCCTCGACGACGCTCTGCGCGATCGACGACCCGAAGGTCACGGCGGAGGTGAAGAAGACGACGCCGAACAGGATGCCGATGGCGGACACCAGGCCCGCCGAGAGCGTGCCGGGCTGCAGGAGCTCCACCGCAGGGGTGACGCTGAGGGCACCGACGACGTCGGTCGGGGTGTCCTCGAGCCCGACGACGCTGTACCCGAGGGTGTCGTCGGACGGCACGACGGCGGCGTCCACGTCACCGCTCCGCACGAGGCGCTCGGCCTGGGCGACGGTGGTGGTCGGGGTGACGTCGAGGCCGTCGGTGGACTGGAGCGAGACGCCGTCGACCACCGCGACGGGCGTGGTGTCGTCTGCGGTCGCCTTGCCGATGATGCCCGCGATGACGACGGACACGACGACGGCGAGCACCAGGATCGCGGCGGAGACCACGAAGGCCTTGCTGCGGACGCGGGCCTGGATCTCGCGGACGGTCACGAGCCGGACGGCGTCGACGAAGTGGCTGGTCATCGGACGACCTCCCGGAAGACCTCGCTGAGACGGGGCACGCGCGGGGCGAACGAGCCCACCGTGCCGTGCTGGACGGCGCGCTGCAGGATGCGCTGCGCCGTGGGATCGTCGGCCTCGAACACCGCGTACCCGCCGTCGAACTCGCGCACGGTCACGCCGGGTTCGTCGCGGATCCACGCGACGTCGCCGTCGACGAGCAGTTCCCACGCGGCGGGGCCGGCGCTGCGGCGCAGGTCCTCCTGGGAGCCGGCGGCACGGATCGTCCCGTCGGCGATCACGACGACGTCGTCGCACAGCCGCTCGACCACGTCGAGCTGGTGGCTCGAGAAGAGCACCGGGACACCCTTCGCCGCCTGCTCGCGGAGCACGCCGAGCACGGTGTCGACGGCCATCGGGTCGAGGCCCGAGAACGGCTCGTCGAGCACCAGGACCTCGGGGTCGTGGACGAGTGCCGCGGCGACCTGCACGCGCTGCTGGTTGCCGAGCGAGAGCTTCTCGACGGCGTCGCTCGCGTGCTGCGTGAGGTCGAGTCGTTCGAGCAGCGCGGTGGTCCGCTGCCCCGCGGTCCGCTTGTCGACACCGTGCAGGCGTGCGAGGTAGGTGATCTGCTCGGCGACCGGCATCTTCGGGTAGAGCCCGCGTTCCTCGGGCATGTAGCCGAAGCGGCGGCGGTCGGTCGGGCCGACCTCGGCGCCGTCGATCGACACGCGCCCGGTGTCGGCCTGCAGCACGCCGAGCAGGATCCGCATGGTGGTCGTCTTGCCGGCGCCGTTGCCGCCGACGAACCCGGTCAGTCGGCCGCTGCCGACCGAGAACCCCACGTCGTCGAGCACCCGGCGGTCGCCGAAGTGCTTCGTCACGCCTTCGATGGTGAGCATCGCCCGTTCCCCTTCCGCCGGCGGTCCTCGCCGACGTCTCGACGCTACGGTCCGGGAGGCGCTGCCCACCTCCGGCGGGAGGCGGGACTTCCCGACGCCCCGGCTCCACCGCGCGGGGGAGCGGGGTCCGTCAGGCCGCGGAGGAGACGCCGTGCTCGAAGGCCCACACGACCGCCTGGATGCGGTCGCGCACGCCGGTCTTCTGCAGGACGTTCGACACGTGCGTCTTGACGGTCGCCTCGCCGACGAAGAGCGCGCGGGCGATCTCGGCGTTGCTGCAGCCGCGCGCGAGCAGTCGCAGGACCTCGGCCTCGCGTTCGGTGAGCCCCGCGGCGGCGATGGCGGCCGCACCGTCGTCGACCGGGGACGCCGTGTGGCCGGCGTGCGCGGGGCAGGTGGGGCCGTGCCCGCCGGTCGCGCGGCTGATCACCCGGCGCGTGACGTCGGGGGCGAGCAGGGCGTCCCCGGCGGCGACCGTGCGGACGGCGTCGATCAGCCGTTCGGGGGAGGCGTTCTTCAGCAGGAACCCGCTCGCCCCCGCCTCGAGCGCCTGGAACAGGGCGTCGTCGTCGTCGAACGTGGTGAGCACGAGCACCGCCGGCGGGTCCGGGAGCGCGCCGATGCGTCGTGCCGCCTCGAGCCCGTCGACGCCGGGCATCTGGACGTCGAGGCACACGACGTCGGGTCGCAGCGCGACGACCGCGTCGACCGCGGCGCCGCCGTCCGGGGCCTCGCCGACCACGCGGAAGCCCGGCTCGGACTCCAGGATGACGCGGAAGCCGGCACGCACCAGGTCCTGGTCGTCCGCGAGCACGATCGTCAGGTCGTCGGCAGCCATGCCCGTACCAGGTACCCTCCCCGGGCGCGGGGCCCGATCTCGATGCGACCGCCCACGGCGGCGACGCGCTCCCGCATGCCGACGTGGCCCAGCCCGCTGCCGCCCGGGTCGCGGACCGCGCCGGCGCCGTGTCCGTCGTCGGCGACCTCGACCTCGATGCCGTCGTCGAGGTACCGCAGGCGCAGGTCCGCGCGGGCGGTGGGGCCGGCGTGCTTGACGACGTTCGTCACGGCCTCCTGCGCGATGCGGAACGCCACGGCCCCGACGGTCGGCGGCACCGAGCGCTCGTCACCGACCACGACGAGCCCGGCGTCCCGGCCCGAGGAGCGGACGGCGTCGACCAGCTCCGGCATCCGACTGAGCCCGGCCGTGCTCGGCGCGGTGTCGGTCGCGCTCGCGCCGGGGTCGTCCTCGCGCAGGGTCCCCAGCATCCGGCGGAGTTCCTCGACCGCGGTGCGTGCGCTGTCCTCGACCACCGTGAGCGAGGCGGTCGCCTGCTCCGGGTCGCGGCCGACCACGCGTCGGGCGGCTCCGGCCTGGACACCCATCAGCGACACGTGGTGGGCCACGACGTCGTGCAGCTCGCGGGCGATCCGCACGCGCTCGAGGGTGATCGCCTGGGCAGCCGTGCGCTCCCGTTCGGCGGCGAGCTCCGCGGTGCGTTCGGCGAGGTCGTGCTTGGCCACCGCGGCTGCCCACGCGCGGTTGCCGGCGTACCAGGCGCCGCCGAAGTACAGCACGTTGATGAGGATGTTGACGAGCGAGTACGCGATGTACGGCGGGATCAGGGCGTCGTCGTCGTTCGGCAGCGCGTTCGGCACCGCCCACCCGAACGAGAGCGCGAGGAACACCCACGCGAACATCCCGCCGATGATCACCCAGCGGACCACCTCGGCGCGGATCCGGTCCGAGCACCACGCCCCGACCGTGTACAGCGCGATGAAGAGGGTGAAGTTGACGAGGATGATCTCGGGGACGTGGAGCAGCTGTGTCGCGGCGAACGCCAGCGCGGACACGACGGCGACGGTCATCGGCCAGCGGCGGCGGAACGCGATCGGCGCGGCGTTCGCGACCACCATGAGCGCCGACACCCACCACGGCGCCTGGTCGTCCTCGTAGACGCCCGCGGCGCCGTACAGCGTGGTCGTGACGGCCAACCCGACGCCGAGCACGAGCGCGAGCAGTGCGTCCTGCCGGTGCTCCCGCGGTCCGACGGGCAACCGGGCCCACCCCTCCCTCGTCCACCCCATGCGGGCAACGCTACCGGGTGGGCGCCGCCGGCCGCAGGTCCCGCCGGGCGACGACGAGCGGTGTGGTGGCAGCGACCGCCACGACGGCGGCTGCCGCGGTGAAGGTCGTCGCCGTGCCCGCGGGCCCGACCAGCACGCCGGCCGCCGCTGCCCCGAGTGCCTGGCCGGCGACGAGCACCACGAAGAGCAGCGCGGTGCCCGCGGCCGCGTGGCCCTGGTCGATCTCCGTCGTCCAGGCGATGAGCGCGCCCGTCGCCGCGGTGTAGCCCCACCCGAACAGCGCGCACGCCACCAGTGCGGCCCCGACGACGTGGGGCAGCAGCCCGAGCGTGAGCACCGCGACGGCGGCGAGCGTCGTCGTCAGCAGCCACAGGCGGGCAGCGGGCAGCCCGCTCGTCCACCGTGCCGTCACCGCGACCGAGGCCCCGCCGACGCCGAGCGCGATCCAGGCGACGACCGTCAGTCCGCTCGGCACGCCGGCTCCGACGAGCGCCGAGCGGCCGTAGGTCCAGACCGCCGCCGAGCCCGCACCGAAGAGCAGCGCCACCACGACCGGCACGACCTGTGCGCCGAACCACGACCGTCCCGGGAGCGCCGCGCGGAGCGCGGGGCGCCGGGGCGCGGAGCGCCGGACCGCGGGGTGCCGGAGTGCGGAGCTCTGAGCCGGGGCGGAGCGCGCGTCCGGTGCCCCGCGCCCGGCCGCGAGGAACACCACCGCACCGACCAGCAGCGTGACCACGCCGGCGGCGGCCCAGGCGGTGCGCCAGTCCGGCAGCAGCAGGAGCGCGAGGACCCCGGCCGCGACGAGCCCCGGGCCCGTCCCGGAGTTCACCACCGCCTGGGCCCGGTCGCGAGCGGCGCCGTCGAGCCGGCCGGCGACCAGCTGCACCATCGCTGGCGACGCCAGCCCGGCCCCGGTCGACGCCACCACGGCGGCCACCCCGAACACGACGGTCGTCGCGCTCGCCGCCGTCGTGATCGCGCCGAGGCCTGCGGTGAGCGCCGCGACCACGACGAGCCACCGGGCGGCGCGGTCGGCGAGCAGGAACCCCACGACGGCACCGGTGCAGTACAGGACCGAGGCGCCCGAGGACACCGCACCGCCGACGTCCGCGCCGAAGCCGAGGTCGCGCTGGACGTCCGGCAGGAAGAGCCCGAACGCCAGGCGCACCAGGCCGTAGGTCGCAGCGACGAGCCCCAGCCCGCTCGCGAGCAGGACGGAGGTCGGTAACGAAAACGATCGTTTCACTTCTGCGACCCTAGGCTGGCTGCATGGCGATGCGTCCAGGGACCGAGCAACGGGTGCTCGACGCCGCCGAGGAACTGTTCTTCACCCGCGGGATCGCGGCGACCCCCGTCGACGCGGTGCTCGAACGCGCGGGGGTGTCGTCGGCGACGCTCTACCGCGGGTACCCGAGCAAGGAGGCCCTGGTCGCCGCGGCGCTCGACCGACGACACGACGACTGGGTCGCGACATGGGACCGTGCCCTCGAGCGGGCGACCGACGACCGCGGCCGCCTGCTCGCCGTGTTCGACGCGCTCGACGAGTACCGGTCCACCCCGACGGGCTCCCGCTGGTGCGCCTTCCTCGGCACCGCTGCCGAGTACGTCGATGCCCCGGAGGACCTGCGCGCCGTCCTCGACCGCGAGACCGACACCCTGCGACGGCGGCTGACGGAGACGGCTCGTCCGCTCGTCGGCGACCGTGCCCCGGCGCTCGCCGAGCAGCTGCTGCTCGTCGTCTCGGGTGCGCTGGCGATGCGCCTGCGCGACCCCGCTGCGGACTCCGCCACCGCACGCGCGGTCGCGTCCGCACTCCTGCCCTGACGGCCGCGCCGCGGTGCGGTCGGGAGGCGCGGTCCGGGTGACGGACGTCCGTCACCCGGCCCGCGCCTCCCGTCCGCCCCGGTCGGCTCCGCGCCGAGCGGCCGGTCAGGGCGCGGGGACCACCAGGGCGTCGACCGCGGTCAGCACGTCCGCGACCTCGGTGCGCGTCGTGTAGTCGACGTGCACGTCAGCGGAGCGGACCACGCCGTCCGCGTCGATCACGAAGACCGACGGGAACGGGATCGCCGCGGTGTCGTCGGCGTTGCTGTCGGCGACGTCGAACCCGAGCTGCGTGTGCGCCGCCCGCGCGGCTGCGCTCGGCTCCGTGACGATGCCGAAGCGTCCGGCGAGCACGTTCTCCGGGTCGGTCAGCACCGGGAACTCCAGCTCCCCGTTCGCGATCGACTGCTCGGCGGCCTCCGGCGTCTGCGGCGAGACCGCGACGAGCTGGACGCCCCGCTCCCGCAGCGCCGGCAGGAGCTCCTGCTGGTAGGTGCGCAGCGTGATGTTGCAGTAGGGGCACCAGGCGCCGCGGTAGAAGACGACGACGGTCGGCGTGGAGCCGCGGACGGCGGCGAACGACGTCTCGTCGCCGGTCGGGGTGACGAGTCGCGCGTCCGGGGCGGTCTCGCCGACACCGACGACCCCGTCGGGCACCCCCGAGGCGCGCAGGTCGGCCTGCTCGCCGTCGAAGACCGCGGACAGCTCCGGGCCGATCTGGGTGGTGAAGCCCTGGTTGAAGTCGTCCACCTGGCGGGCGATGGTCTGGTCGGTCACGTCGGTCTCCTCGGGTCCGGGACGCCGGCGACTGGGCCGGTGCGTGGAGCGTAGGCACGTCACCTCGGCGGGGGAACGGGCGTCGTCACGGAGCGTCATCCGGGCTGCGGAGCGCGACCCGAGCGGCGGACGGGAGGCGCGGATCCGACCCGCCCCGCGCCTCCCGTCCGCCGTGGTGCGGAACGCGCGGCCCCGCGCCTCAGGCGCGACCGCGGTTGCGCCGCCGGATCTCCTTCGGGGCCCGGCCGGCCATGAACGACCGCGCGGGGTCGACCAGGAAGCCCTGGCGCAGCGCCTCGCGGCCGACGAGCATGCGGAAGCCCATCTGGTCGCGGTTGCTCAGCGTGACCTCGGCGTCGATCGTGCGACCCGCGAGCGTGATCGGCGTCAGCACGACGATGCGTTCCTGCGTGTGCCCCGTCGAGCTCCGGACGATCCGTCGGTCGTGCACGTCGCACTCGTGCGTGACGGCGTCGGCGTCGGTGTCCTGCCACGGGTGCACCGAGAAGCGGACGCGGTCGCCGGGGAGCTCCTCGAGGTCGAACGCGTGCAGTGCCGAGCTCCGCGCCCCGGTGTCGAGCTTCACCTTGATCCAGGGCAGGTCCAGCCCGGGCAGGGCAGCCCACTCACGCCATCCTGCGATCGTCGGGTTCCGGGCCATGTGCCCATCCTGTCGCATGCTTTGATTGAGCGTCGCCGTCGACGTCTCGACCCCGTGGAGCAACCCCGATGAAACTCGCCATCCTGTCGCGCGCCCCGCACGCGTACTCGACGCAGCGTCTGCGTGCCGCCGCGGTCGATCGCGGCCACGAGGTCAAGGTGCTGAACACCCTGCGGTTCGCCATCGACCTGTCCGGGGACGAGCCCGACCTGCTCTACCGGGGCAAGCTGCTCAGCGACTACGACGCCGTGCTCCCGCGGATCGGCAACTCGATCACCTACTACGGCACCGCGGTGGTGCGGCAGTTCGAGCAGATGGACGTCTACACGCCGAACACGGCGACGGGCATCACGAACTCGCGCGACAAGCTCCGGGCGAACCAGATCCTGTCCCGCCACCACATCGGCATGCCCGCGACCACGTTCGTGAACAGCCGTGCCGACGTCCGCGGGGCGATCGACAGCGTCGGTGGGGCGCCGGTCGTCATCAAGCTGCTCGAGGGCACGCAGGGCATCGGCGTGATCCTGGCACCCGAGGCGAAGGTCGCCGAGTCGATCGTCGAGACGCTGCACTCCACGAAGCAGAACGTGCTCATCCAGGCGTTCATCTCCGAGAGCCGGGGCCGGGACATCCGTGCGCTGGTCGTGGGGGACCGGGTCGTCGCTGCGATGCGTCGCAGTGCCTCCGGCGACGAGTTCCGCTCGAACGTGCACCGCGGCGGCACCGTCGAGAAGGTCACCCTGAGCCCCGAGTACGAGGAGGCGGCGGTGCGCTCGGCGCAGATCATGGGGCTCCGCGTCGCGGGCGTCGACATGCTCGAGGGCAACGACGGACCGCTCGTCATGGAGGTCAACTCCTCGCCGGGGCTCGAGGGCATCGAGCGTGCGACGGGTCTCGACGTCGCCGGCGCGATCATCGACTTCATCGGCAACCAGGTCGCGTTCCCGGAGATCGACGTCCGTCAGCGCCTCAGCGTCTCGACCGGCTACGGCGTGGCCGAGCTCCTCGTGCACACGAACGCGGACCTGGTCGGCAAGACCATCAAGGAGTCCGGGCTCTGGGACCGGGACATCACGGTCCTGACCCTGCACCGCGGCGCCTCGGTGATCCCGAACCCCCGCAGCGGCGTCGAGCTGCAGGCCAGCGACCGCCTGCTCTGCTTCGGCAAGCTCGAGGAGATGCGGTCGATGATCCCGGACCGTCGGCGTCGCCGGTCGAAGGTCCGCAAGCTGCCGAAGGACACCTGACCGGTGCCGCCCAGCGCACCCGGATCGCACATCCAGGTCGGATGCGGAAGTATGTGTCGGTGACGATCATGACGGAACGACCGGTCGACCAGTCGACGAGCAGCGAACCGGAGCGCCCCGGCAACGCCACGGCGAAGCACCAGAACGTGTCGCTGCTGTCGGTGGCGACGACCGTCGCGGACCGTGTGACGACCTCCGCGGACATCGAGGCGAAGCTCCGCGGGGCGCTGCGTCGGCTCCGTCTCCCGACCGGTCTCCTCGAGCGCGTCGCCGGTGTCACCGAGCGCCGCAACTGGGGCGAGGGGCAGACCTTCCAGGACGCCGCGATCGACGCCGGCCGTCGCGCGATGGCCGAGGCCGGCATCCGCCCGGAGGACGTCGGCCTGCTGATCAACACCTCGGTGACCCGTCCGCACCTCGAGCCGAGCGTCGCCGTCCGCCTGCACCACGGGCTCGGGCTGCCGACGTCGGCCATCAACTTCGACATCGCGAACGCGTGCCTCGGCTTCGTCAACGCGATGAGCGTCGCCGCGGGCATGATCGACTCCGGGCAGATCAAGTACGCGCTCATCGTGGACGGCGAGGACGCCGACCAGGTGCAGCTCAACACGATCGACCGCCTGAACCAGGGTGGTCGGAACCGCAAGGACTTCATGAGCGAGTTCGCGAGCCTGACCCTCGGGTCCGGCGCCGCGGCCGCCGTGCTCGGCCCGTCCGACGTCCACCCCGAGGGGCACCGCATCATCGGCGGCGTCACCCGCGCGGCGACGCAGTGGTACGACCTGTGCGTCGGCAGCGTGGACGGCATGTTCACCGACGCGAAGATGCTGCTGAAGGGCGGCATGGAGCTCGTCGTCGCCGCCTGGACCGAGGCGCGTTCGCACTTCGACTGGCAGGACATGGACCGCTACGTGCTCCACCAGGTCTCCGACGTGCACACGAACGCCTTCGTCGAGGCCATCGGCATCCCGCGCACGAAGGTCCCGACCACCTACCAGCGCTACGGCAACGTCGGCCCGGCGTCGATCCCGATCACCCTGGCCGACGAGGTCGACCGCGGCGGCATCACCCGCGGTGACCGCGTCTTCCTGGGCGGCGTCGGCTCCGGCATCAACACGGCGATGATGGAACTGCGCTGGTGAGGTCCGGCCTCCCGCGCGTCGCTGCCAGCACGGCCCCGGCGACGCTCCCGCCGCCCCTGCCCGGACTCGACCCGGCCTGGTCCCGTCTGGTCACCGTCCCCGCGTCGCCGGACGGCCGGCCGGGAGGCACGCACCACCCCGCGCGCACCTGGCACCTCCTCGACACGGCCGGTCAGCTCGAGGCGCTCGGCGTCACCCCGGTCGGCACCCTGCTCTGCGTGCACGGCAACCCCACCTGGTCCTACCTCTGGCGGTCCGTCGCGGCCCGCACGCTCAGCGTCGTCCGGGCCGGTGGCCCGACCTGGCGCGTGATCGCCGTCGACCAGCTCGACATGGGCTTCTCGGAGCGCACCGCCGACCAGCACCGTCTGGCCGACCGCGTGCGCGACCTCGGCGCCCTGACCGACGAGCTCGGACTCGCCGGACCCGTCGTCACGCTCGGGCACGACTGGGGCGGCGTCGTCTCGCTCGGCTGGGCGGTCGACCACCCCGACCTCGTCGTGGGCGTGGCGACGTGCAACACCGCCGTGCACCAGCCCGACGACGCCCCGATCCCCGCACCGCTGCGGCTGGCCCTGCGTCCCGGCGTGCTCGGTCGCGGCACCGTCCTGACGCCCGCGTTCCTCGAGACGACGCTCGCCATCGCGCACCCGACGCTCGACCGGCCGACCGCCGACGCCTACCGGGCGCCGTACCGCGGAGCAGCCCGCCGCGGGGGCATCGGCGGGTTCGTGGCGGACATCCCCGTCGACGCCGCGCACCCCAGCGCGACCGAGCTCGACCGGATCGCGGCCGGTGTCGCGGCGCTCGAGGTCCCGGCGCTCGTCATGTGGGGACCGCGTGACCCGGTGTTCCTCGAGCGGTACCTCGACGACCTGGCCGACCGGTTGCCGCACGCCGACGTGCACCGCTTCGAGGGTGCCGGTCACCTGCTGCCGGACGACGCCGACGTCGCGGGCACGGTGCTCGACTGGCTCGGCGACCGCCTGCCGGACGGGCACGCGCCCGGCGGTGGCGAGTCGAGCCTCCAGGCCGACGCCCGGACGGCCGACGCCCGGACGGCCGACGCGAGCGACGCGACCGGCGCGACCACCGAGGGCCCCGCGACCGACCGACCGCTCTGGGCAGCCCTCGACGACCTCGCGGACGACGCGAGCCCGGCGCTCGTCGAGATGGCCGCTCCCGGCGGCCCGCGGACGGTCTCGTGGCGGCTGCTCGCCCGCCGTGTCCGCGAGGTCGCCGTCGGTCTCGCCGACCTCGGCGTGCGTCCCGGCGACCGCGTCTCGTTGCTCGTCACGCCAGGGGCCGACCTGACGGCCGTCCTGTACGCCTGCGTCCGGATCGGTGCCGTGGTCGTCGTCGCGGACGCCGGCCTCGGTCTGCGCGGGCTCACCCGTGCCGTCCGCGGCGCCCGGCCGGACTGGGTGATCGGGGCGCTGCCCGGTCTCGGAGCTGCGCGCGCACTCGGGTGGCCGGGTCGACGCATCGCGACGGTCGCGCTCCCGGCCCCCGCGCGAGCGGTCCTCGGCGTGGAGCACACCCTGACCGAGGTCGCCCGACGTGGCGCCCGACGACTCGCAGCCGGAGCAGGCCTGCCCGCTGCACCGTCGACGGACGCACCCGCGGCCGTCCTGTTCACCTCGGGCTCGACCGGTCCGGCCAAGGGCGTCGTCTACACGCACGGGCAGCTCACCGCGGTGCGGGACGTCCTCGCGGCGCAGTACGGCGTCGGCGTCGGCACGGGGCTGGTCGCCGGCTTCGCGCCGTTCGCCCTGCTCGGTCCCGCCCTCGGTGCCCGGTCGGTGGCCCCGGACATGGACGTCACCCGTCCGCGCACGCTGACGGCGTCGGCGGTGGCCGACGCGGTGGCCGCCGTGGACGCGACCGTGGTGTTCCTCTCACCCGCAGCGCTGGCGAACGTCGTCGCGACGGCACCGGCGCTGGCGGCCGGCGACCGCGATGCCCTCGGTCGGGTGCGTCTGTTCCTGTCCGCGGGGGCACCGGTGCCCGCCGCGCTCCTCCGGGCGGCCACCGACCTCATGCCGAACGCAGCGGCGCACACGCCCTACGGCATGACCGAGGGCCTGCTCATGACGGACGTCGACCTGGACGGCGTCCGGTGGGCGGGTTCCGCTCCCGACGACGGCATCTGCGTCGGTCGACCGGCGGTCGGTGTGCGCGTGCGGATCGCGCCGCTCGACGCCGACGGCGCACCGACCGGAGACCTCACGGAGCAGGCCGGCGTCACGGGCGAGGTTGTCGTCGCGGCCCCGCACGTCCGCGACCACTACGACCGACTCTGGCGCACGGACCGCGTCTCGCGGCTCGGGGTCGACGACCCGCGCGGGCACCGCACCGGCGACGTGGGGCACCTCGACGCCGACGGGCGCCTGTGGATCGAGGGCCGGCTCCAGCACGTCGTGACGACCCCGCACGGTGTCGTGACACCCGTCGGACCCGAGCAGCGCGTCGAGCGCGTCGACGGCGTCGGCCGTGCCGGCATCGCGGGCACCGGACCGTCCGGCACCCAGCAGGTCGTCGCCGTGGTCGAGACGGTCCCCGCGGCCCGGCGTCCCGGCCTCGCGTCGGCCGAGCTCGCCGCCGCCGTCCGCACCGCCGCCGGGGTCCCGCTCGCCGCGGTGCTCGTCGTCCCGGTGCTGCCGACGGACGTCCGGCACAACTCGAAGGTCGACCGCGCCCGGCTGTCGCGATGGGCGACGACGGTGCTCGGCGGCGGCCGGATGACCCGCCCGTGAGGGTCCTGGTCACCGGTGCCAGCGGCTTCCTCGGTCGGGCGACCGCCGCTGCCGTCCGGGACGCCGGGTACGACGTCCGCACGTTCCAGCGTCGGCCGTCCCAGGTCGACGGTGTGGAGGACTCGCTCGGCACGATGACGGACACCGCTGCGGTCGCGCGCGCGGTCGAGGGCGTCGACGCCGTGGTGCACCTGGCGGCGAAGGTTTCGCTCGCCGGGGACCCGGCCGACTTCGCGCGGGTCAACATCGCCGGGACGAGCGCGCTGCTCGACGCCGCGCGGGCCGCCGGGGTGGGGCGCTTCGTCTTCGTGTCGTCGCCGTCCGTGGCGCACACCGGGTCGTCGCTGGCCGGCGCCGCTGCCGACCCCGCCGAGCCGATGGCCGCCCGCGGGCACTACGCGCGGACGAAGGGCGCCGCGGAGCTCCTCGCGCTGGCGGCCGACGAGCCGGGCTTCGCGGTCGTCGCCGTCCGCCCGCACCTGGTGTGGGGACCGGGCGACACGCAGCTGGTCGGACGCATCGTGGACCGGGCACGTGCCGGTCGGCTGCCGCTCCTCGACTCGGGCGCCGCGCTCATCGACACGCTCTACGTCGACAACGCGGCCTCGGCGATGGTCGCTGCGCTCGAGCACGCGGCGGACGACGCCGTGCACGGCAACGCCTACGTCGTGACGAACGGAGAGCCGCGGCCGGTGGGGGAGCTCCTGGCGGGCATCTGCACCGCGTCCGGCGTCCCTGCACCGCGGCTGCACGTGCCCGCCGCCGTCGCCCGTGCAGCCGGGTCCGTGGTCGAGGCGGTGTGGCGTGTGCGTCCGGGGGCGGACGAGCCGCCGATGACGCGGTTCCTCGCCGAGCAGCTGTCCACCGCCCACTGGTTCGACCAGCGACGGACGCGCCACGACCTCGGCTGGTCCCCGACGATCACGATCGACGAGGGCCTGGCCCGCTTGGCGGCCGCCGCCGGACACTGACCGGCCGTCGGTCGGGTGGGCGGACCGTCAGCCGGTGAAGCGCTGCCAGAGCTCGGTGACGATCGGCCACACGTCGCCCGCGCGGTCCGCCGAGGCGATGGCGATCGTCACCACGGGGTAGGCCGTGACCGCGAGGCTGACCAGGACCGCGAGCACGACGGCGAACACCGACGTGACCGTGTGCCGTCGGGTCAGCGCCCAGAGCAGCAGGGCGAGGACCACCACCAGGCCGAGCACGGTGACGAGGGCGATCCGGACGAACGGGAACGGCACGAGCCCCGCTGTGGTGGCGGTCACGCCGCCGAGGAACCCGACGAGCGGCAGGTACCCGCCGAGGGCCACGGCGAGCACCAGCACGATGCCGATGCCCGACGTGGTCCAGACGCCGCGCGGGCGAGGACGCCGGGCGGTGGTGCCCCGGCGTCCCGCCCACGCGGTCATCGCTGTGCCTCGCCGTCGCCGCTGCCGCTGCGGTGGGCGGCGGCCTGGTCGTGGCGGGCGTCGGCCTCGTCGCGGACGACGTCCGCGGCGTGCTCGATGCGGTCGGCCGCCTCGTCCAGCGCGTCGGCGACCTGCTCGTCCGCGGCGGGTGCGCTCTCCACCGACGGCTCGTCGGCGTCGGTGCTGCCCTCGCGACGTGCACCGTCCGCTGCGTCCTGCGTCGCGGTCACCGCGTCCTGCGTCGCGGTCGCTGCGGAGTCGGCGGCGTCCGAGGCCGCTGCGCCCGCGTCGGCCGCGGCGTCGGTCGCTGCCGAGGCAGCACCGGAGGCACGGTCGCGGACCTCCTGCGAGGCGTCCGCCGCGGCGTCCTTCGCCGCGCTGACGGCCCGCTTCGCCGCGTCGCCGGCGTCGGAGGACTTCTCCGCGGCACGCTCCGCCGCGTCGGATGCGGTCTCGCGCGCCGTGTCGACGGCGACGGCCGCCTTCGCCCGCGCGGTGTCCACGGCGTCGGACGCCCGCTCGCGCAGGTCCCCCGCGGTCTCCCGTGCCCGGT
>NZ_JBIQDQ010000008.1:0-140417 GCF_045370965.1 Curtobacterium sp. 179-B 9B NHS | reverse complement strand
TACTCGTACCCGATGCCTCGGGCGTCGAGTGCCTCGGCGACCATGCGCAGGAACGTGGTGAACTGGCTGAAGACCAGCGCGCGGCGGCCGCCAAGCCGTGCGCGGCCGCGACGGCCTCGTTCACGACCTGGCCGGCGTGCACGTTCACACCCTTCGCGAGGGCCGGGTCGATCTCGGTGGCCCGCTCCCACCCCTGGTCGGCGATCGCGAGGGCGTAGGGCAGCGTCGCGTTCGTCAACGAGATCGTGCTGGTGCGCGGGACGGCACCCGGCATGTTCGCGACGCAGTAGTACACGGCGTCGTGCACGTGGAAGGTCGGGTCGTCGTGCGTGGTCGGCCGCGAGCCCTCGAAGCAGCCGCCCTGGTCGATCGCGATGTCGACGAGCACCGACCCCTGCCGCATGTCCGCGACCATGGCGTCGGTCACGAGCTTGGGCGCCGAGGCACCGGGGATGAGCACCGACCCCACGACGAGGTCCGCCTCGCGCAGCGCATCGGCGATCGCGTGCGACGACGACCGCAGCGTCGTGATCCGACCGTCGAACCGGGCGTCCAGCGCACGCAGCCGCGGCAGGCTGATGTCGAACACCGTGACCTCGGCGCCGAGCCCGAGGGCCATGGTCGCGGCGTGCTCCCCCGCGACCCCGCCGCCGATGACGACGACTCGGCCGCGCGGCGTCCCGGGGACCCCGCCGAGGAGCAGCCCGCGGCCGCCCTTCGTGCGCATGAGCTGGTCGGCGCCGACCTGCACGGAGAGTCGCCCGGCGATCTCGGACATCGGCGAGAGCAGCGGCAGCGACCGGTCCGGCAGCTGCACGGTCTCGTAGGCGATCGCGGTCGCACCAGAGGCGACGAGCGCGTCGGTGAGCGGCCGGTCGGCAGCCAGGTGCAGGTAGGTGAAGAGCACCTGTCCCGGACGGATCGACTGGTACTCGGAGGCGACGGGCTCCTTCACCTTGAGGACGAGCTCCGCCTGCTCCCAGACCTCGGCGGCCGTGCCGACGACGGTGGCTCCCGCAGCCCGGTACTCGTCGTCCGAGAAGGACGATCCGGCTCCGGCGCCGGCCTGCACGAGCACGCGGTGACCGTGCAGCGCGAGCTCACCCACACCCGCCGGCGTGGCCGCGACGCGGTACTCGTTGTTCTTGACTTCGGTGGGGACGCCGATCAGCATCACGGACTCCTTCGTGGGCGGTGCAGGACACTTCCACGATGCGCCGGAGTTCGTTTCGGATGGGTTTCCGCCGAACATCTGCACGGTCTCCGCCGATACGGTCGCACGAGATTCGGCTCGGCCCGCGCACGCCCCGGTTGGTCAGTGCGCGCGGAGCGACTCGCTCGGCAGCTCGCCGAAGCGGGCGCGGTAGGTCGCCGAGAACCGGCCGAGGTGCCCGAACCCCCAGGCGCGAGCGATGTCCGCTACGCTGGTGTCGTCGCGGTCACCGCGGAGCAGGTCCCCCCGGGCGCCGTCGAGCCGCACGCTGCGCAGCAGGTCACCCGGCGTCTGGTCGAGGTGCCGCCGGAGCGACTGCTGGAGCCCACGCGGACTGAGCCCGGCCGCCGCAGCGATCTCGGCGGTCCCGATGGCGTCCCGCGCGTGGGCGTGCACGTACTCGAGCGCCAGCCGCAGTCGGGCGTGCTCCGGACCGTTGCCGGTGACCGTCGACTGCCAGCGCTCGCGGTGCGGGAAGGCGTCGACCGCCGCGGTCACGAAGGCGTCGACGATGCTGCGCCGTGCCGCCGGGCTGAGGTCGTTGTCGCTGTGCAACCAGGTCGACGAGTGCGCGCGCACGACCGACTGCCAGGTGCGCACGCCGTCGGCGGTCGGACGGTGCATCGCGTCGAACGTGAAGTCGGCATCGCCCACGAGCGACCTGACGTGCGCCTTGTCGAGCTGCACCAGGTTCAGCCCGATGTCGCGGTGGTGCAGTTCGTACGCATCAGGCAGGACCACGGGCACGCCGGGCTCGAGGTCGATGCTCCGGCCGCCGAAGGTGAGGGTACTGGACCCGGACCGCAACCACGCGACGAGGACCTGGTCGTCCACGACGCTCTCGGTCCGGAGGTCGACGAGGAACCGGGCCGTCCGCAGGGACAGCAGCCCGTCGCTCACCCCCGCGAAGTCCCACTGTGGGCGCTGTCGGGTCCGTCGGACCCGGGGCGCCCGGAAGTCGTAGTCGCCGGTGAAGAACGACAGGGCTTCATCCACGTCGGTGCCGGCGATGCGGCGGAAGGAGCGGCCGTCCGTCGCGGTCGCAGGTGCCGCCGGGACGGCGCCGTCGGACTCCACCCGATCGGGGTTCTCGTGAGAAGGCACCATGGACCAGAACCTACGGGGCACCACCGACAAAGTAGGTCGGCACCTGACCCAAGCGGAGCGGTCAGGGCTGCAGGATCGCCTGCCCGACGCTCTCGTCCAGGATGAGGTCGGTGACCAGCCCGGCCGCGAGCGCACCCTTGAGCGACGCCGCCTTCGAGCGCCCGGCGACCACGCAGACCCGACGCGGCGCCCGCTTGATCGTGTCGAGGTCCGGCGCACCGGCCCGGGCGTTCACGCCGATGTCCTTCCACGAGCCGTCGGCGCGGTAGAACACGGTCGAGACGTCCCCGACGACGCCGGCCTCGGTGAGCTCGTCGCGGTCGGACGGGTCGAGGTACCCGCCCGAGTACACGTGCGACGGCACCGGCGCCTGCGGGGCACCGACGCCGAACACGACGAGGTCCATCCGCTCGTGCAGGTCGAGGACGCGGCGGATCGAGCGCTCGCGGAACAGCGCCTCCTTCGTCGCCGGGTCGTCGAAGAACGCCGGCACCGGGAACTGCTGCACGAACGCGCCGTACGCCTCGCCGAACCGGCGCAGGATCTGCGACGCGTAGACGATGCCCGTGGTGCGGGTGTTCGCGGCGCCGTTGATCTGCACCACGGTGGACCCGTGCGTCGTCTTCGGTACGAGGTAGCGGCTCACCGCACTGACGGTCGATCCCCACGAGATGCCGATCACCATGTTCGACTCGACGTACTGCGTCAGGATGCGCGCCGCGGACAGCGCCACCCGCTCCAGCCGGTCCACGTCGCTCGTGTGGTCCGGCACCGGCACGACGTGCGCGTGGACGCCGAACCGCGCGCGGATGTTGCGACTGAGCGCGGCGGCCTGGTCGAGGGGCGAGCGGATCTGGATGTCCACCAGCCCGGTGTCCCTGGCGTACTTCAGGAGGCGCGACACGGACGAGCGCGAGGTCCCCAGCTCGTCGGCGATGGCGTCCATCGTCAGGTCCTGCAGGTAGTACAGGTGCGCGGCGCGCAGCGCCTGCTGCGTTCGCATCGGCTGCGCTGCGTCACTCACGGAACCGAGCATGCACGGACGTGCAGGGCCTCTGCAACCCCTGTCGCGCCTCCCGGCCGTCGCCCCCGCACCCGCAGCGGCGTCGGCAGCCAGCCTTCCGACCCGATCGACACGTGTGCTGCACGTTCGTGCACGCAAGTTGCCCGCCCTCCCACACAGGCGCACCATCGGAGGAGTCCCACGGAACCGACCAAGGAAGCGACGCACCATGTCGAAGAAGACGCAGCCCCGGAAGACGGTCAGCGCGCTCACCGAGCGCCCGAACGCACAGGTCCTCATCGTCGGTGGCGGCATCAACGGCATCGCCACCTTCCGCGACCTCGCCCTGCAGGGGGTCGACGTCGTGCTCGTCGAGCGCGGCGACTACGCCGGCGGGGCCTCGGCCGCGTCGAGCCACATGATCCACGGTGGCATCCGGTACCTCGAGAACGGCGAGTTCCGTCTCGTGCGCGAGAGCGTGCAGGAGCGCAACGGCCTGATCCGCATCGCGCCGCACTACGTGAAGCCGCTGCAGACCACGATGCCGATCTTCTCGACGTTCTCCGGCATCATGAACGCTCCGCTGCGCATGCTCACCCACAAGCAGCGCTCGACCAAGGAGCGCGGTGCCGCGCTCATCAAGATCGGCATGACGATCTACGACTCCTTCTCGCGCGACGGCGGCTCGGTGCCGAAGCACCGCTTCCTCACCAAGAAGGCCGCGCTGGCCGACATGCCGGCACTCAACAAGGACCTCAAGTACACGGGCACCTACTACGACGCCTCGGTGCACGAGCCGGAGCGCCTGGCGCTCGACGTGCTCAAGGACGGCCTCGCCGCCGCGCAGGGCACCGGCAGCGCCGCGACCGCCCGCGCCGTCAACTACGTCGAGGCAGCCGGCACCCGTGACGGCGGCGTCGTCCTCCGCGACCGGGAGACCGGCGAGGACTTCGTGTTCACCGCCGACGTGGTCGTGAACGCGTCCGGCCCCTGGACCGACCTGACGAACCAGGCCTTCGGCGGCGAGACGAAGTTCATGGGCGGGACGAAGGGTTCCCACATCGTCGTCAAGAACGACGAGCTGCTCGAGGCGACCAAGGGCCGCGAGCTGTTCTTCGAGAACAACGACGGCCGCATCGTCCTCATCTACCCGCTCAAGGGCCGGGTGCTCATCGGGACGACGGACATCGACGCGGACCCGTCGAAGCCGGTGACCACGACGGAGGAGGAGATCGACTACTTCTTCGGCCTGGTGAAGCACGTCTTCCCGCAGATCGAGGTCACCCGCGACCACATCGTCTACAGCTACTCGGGCATCCGCCCGCTCCCCCGCCACGAGGACACCGCCCCCGGCTTCGTGTCCCGCGACTACCGGATCGTCGACACCCCGATCGCCGGCCTCCCCGACACCACGGTGCTGAGCCTGGTCGGTGGCAAGTGGACCACGTTCCGCGCCCTGGCCGCGCACCTGTCGAGCGACGTCACCACGAAGCTCGGCACCGCCCGGAAGGTCGACACGACCGGCATGGCGATCGGCGGTGGCAAGGACTTCCCGACGACCGACGCGCAGCGGGCGCTGTGGATCAAGTCGCACCGTGACGGCCTCGACGAGTCCGTCGTCGAGGGGCTGCTCGAGCGCTACGGCACCCGTGCGGCCGAGGTCGTGGACGTCCTCACCGACGGCCCGGTCGAGCCCCTCGAGTCCGACCCGTCGCTCACGCGGGCCGAGGTCGCGTACTTCGCGCAGCACGAGCAGGCGGTCCACCTGGTCGACGTGGTGCTCCGGCGCACGAACCTCGCCTTCGTCGGCGGCGTCACCATCGACCTGCTCGACGAGCTGGCGGACGTGCTCGCCGACACCCTGGGCTGGGACACCGAGGAGCGCGCGGACGAGGTCCAGCGCACGCTCGACGTCCTGCGCGAGTCGCACGGCGTGATCGTGCCGCTGCACACGACGGCGCAGCCCGCGTAGTCCACGCGAGCACGGAACGGACGGGAGGCGCGGTGCCGGCTGGCACCGCGCCTCCCGTCCGTCGCGTGGTCACGCAACCGCGCACCGCTCGGATCACGAGACGCCGCCGTCCCGACGAGACGCCGCCGGTTCCGGCGGCGTCTCGCTCGACTGCGGGTGTCTCGAGTCGACGCCGGCGTCTCGGGCGCGGCTCGGCCGTCAGAACGCGTCGCCGGTGGGGTCCTGCGCCGTCCGGTCGATGAGGTCCTCGCCACCGACGGGCTCGCCCTCCCAGTCGACCAGGCGCCAGCCGTCCTCGAAGGACCCCTCGACCTCGACGATCCCGGTGTTCTCGAGGTGCCGCTGCGTCCCGAACTCGTCCGGGGTGTTCTGCGCGACCGCGCTGGCCCAGGTGCGGATCGCCGCGCCGTGGCTGAACGCAGCCGCGACCTCGACCCCGGTCGCGAGGATCTGCCGCACGGCGTCGTCGTAGCGCGCGAAGAAGTCGTCGCCGCTCTCGGCACCGGGCATCCGGCCCGCGCGGTCCCCCGCCGACCAGCCGTGCACGGTCGAGATGTAGAGCTGCACCGAGGTCCGGTCGTGCTTGCCCTGCAGGTCGCCCGCCTCGATCTCACGGAGCCCCGGCAGCACGACGGGTTCGAGCCCGAGCGCCGCAGCGAGGGGCGCGGCGGTGTGCTGCGTCCGGACCATGGACGAGACGAAGAGCCGCTCGATCCCGCGGTCGGCCAGGGCCGCGGGCAGCGCGTCCGCCTGCTGCTGCCCGAGCTCGGTGAGCCCGGGCCCGGGCACCTCGGCGTCGAGGACACCGTTCACGTTCGCGGGGGTCTGGCCGTGCCGGATGAGCAGGAGTCGCATGACCCCACCCTACGGACGGCCGGCGACCTACCCCTGGCGGGCCTTCCAGCGCGGGTCGCGCTTGTTGATGACGTACACGCGACCGCGGCGACGCACGATCTGCGAGCCGGGGATCTTCTTGAGCGCCTTGAGCGAGTTGCGGACCTTCACGGGGGGTCTCCTTCCTGCACCGGCTCCTTGTTGAGAACGGTTGTCATGTAGGGTACTCGACATGCGCCCCGCAGCAACCACCCTCGTCACCGCCCTGCACGATGCCGACGCCGTCCGCGTCGCCGGCAGGATCAGCAGCGGTCACCGCATGCACGTCGCCGGCAACGCCCTCGCCGCGGCCCGGGGCATCGCCGCGCGGCGCGACCAGCTCGACCGCGTGTGCGGACCTGACGCCGACCACGACCTCGTCGTGACGCTGGCGCCCGAGGTCGACGTCCGCGCGGTCGGCATGATGCTCGCGAACGCCGCGCGCTCGGAGACCGGGGACGACCGGATCCTGCGCCACGTGGTCGCCGTGCTCCGCGCGGACGACGTGGCCCACCTGCTCTGGTCCGACGTGGACGACGCCTTCGTCGCGGCCGAGCGGGTGGTCTCCGTCGTCGAGTACGCCACGGTGATCGCGCTCGACCGGGTCGAGCCGCTGTCCGGGCGACGACGTCGCGCCCTCGTGTCCCTCCTCCACCGCATGGCACCGCACGCGGTGATCGTCGCCGCGCCGGCCGTGCGCAGCGCCCTCGACCTGCCGGCGTCCAACGGCGGCGCAGCACGGCTGCTGGCCTCGGGGGCCGGGTGGATGCGCGCCCTGTCGTCCGACTCCGGCCGGACCGACACCGGGCGCGGTCCGCGGGACGACCTGGTGACCGTGCGGTACCGGGAGCCCCTGCCGTTCCACCCGGGGCGGCTCGCCGACGTCATCGCCGACGACCTCGCGGCGGGGGCGAACGGCCGGGTGCTGCGCTCGAAGGGCTTCTTCCGACTGGCGTCCCGGCCGGACCACGTCGGCTCGTGGTCGAGCTTCGGCGCGATGCTGGCGCTCGACCCGACCGCGAACCCGTCGTGGGACGAGGACGCACCGGTCGGTCAGGCGATCTGGTTCGTCGGCGAGCGCCTCGACGTGCACGCCGTCGAACGCGCGCTGGACGGTGCGCTCCTCACCCCGGAGGAACTGCTCGCCGGGCCCGACGTGTGGCGTCGGTGGCCGGACCCGTTCCCGGTGTGGCCGGCGCTCGACCCGTCGCACGAGCACCGGCACGACTGAGCGCCCCGGGCGGCCGACCGGCCCGGGCGCCGGCGGCGGCACCGACGGCGGAGCACTGATCGCCAGGGACGTGGGAACCCCCGGAGACGCGGGTGACGCGCGAACCGCGACGTTGCACGCGTCGATCGACACGTGCAACGTCGCGAACCTGGCACCTGGAACCGCGCGTCGGGCGCCGCGCGCCGCCCCGGGCCCCGGTCACCCGGCGCCGGTCAGCCGCACACCGTCAGCGCTCGGCGGCTGCTTCCGCCCGGTCCTGCGCCGCGAACGGCAGGTCCCCCAGGTCGAGGTTCGGGTTCGTGTCCTGCGTGAGGACGAGCTCGCGAGCCTCGTCCTCGGACTCCACCGCGGGCATCGACCCCGGCAACGGGCGCTGCGACGACTCGCGCATGCAGAACACACCGACCGCTCCGACGACGCTCATCGCGACGAGGAAGTACGCGGGCGCCAGCTGGTCCCCCGTGGCCGTCAGGAGCGCCTGCACGATGAGCGGCGTCGTCCCGCCGAACACGGCGATGGCGATGTTGTAGGCGAAGCCCATGCCGCCGTACCGCGTCGACGTCGGGAAGAGCGCCGGCAGCGACGCCGCCTGGTTCGACACCCACAGCGCGGTCATCAACGCCAGCAGCCCGAGCCCGGCGAGGGTCGACCACTGCGCGCCGTGCCCGATGAGCAGGAAGGCGGGGACGGCGAGCACGACGGTCGTTCCGGCGCCGATCCACATCACGGTGCGGCGACCGATCCGGTCGGACAGCCGTCCGGCGACCGGCAGCATCACGGCGAGCAGCACGAGCACGGGGATGGTGAGCAGCGTGCCGTCGATCGCGGAGTAGCCGAGCGAGTCGGTGAGGTACGTCGGCATGTACGAGGTCAGCGCGTAGCCGACCGTGTTCGATGCGCCGACGAGCATGATCGCGATGATGATGGGGCGCCAGTGGTCGCGCACCATGACGAGCACGTCCGCCGGTCGGCCGCCCGCTGCGGCCTCGCGGTCCGACGCGGCGGCCTCCTGCGCGGCCTGCGTCGCCTGGAACACCGGCGACTCCTCGATGCGCAGGCGGAACCAGATCGCGACGACGCCGATCACGCCGGCGAGCAGGAACGGCAGGCGCCAGCCCCAGGCGGTCATCGTCTCCTCGCCCAGGGTCACCTGCAGCACCGTCACCACGGTCGCACCGAGTGCGAAGCCCATGTAGCTGCCGAAGTCGAGGATGCTCGCGAAGAAGCCGCGCCGACGGTCCGGGGCGTACTCGGTCACGAACGTGGTGGCCCCGGCGTACTCACCACCGGTCGAGAACCCCTGCGCGAGCTTCAGCACGACGAGCACCACCGGAGCGACCGCACCGATGGTCGACCACGCCGGCAGGACCCCGATGAGGAAGGTCGACGACGCCATCAGGATCAGCGTCGTGGCGAGCACCTTCTGACGTCCGAGCCGGTCCCCCAGCCGCCCGAACACGATCCCGCCGAGGGGCCGCGCGACGTAGGTCGCCGCGAACACCCCGAGACTGAACAGGATCTGCACCGACGGTTCGGCCGTGGGCAGGAACACCCGGCCCATCGTGACCGCCAGGTAGCCGTAGACCCCGACGTCGTACCACTCCATCGTGTTGCCGACGACCATGCCGCTGACGGCCCGGCGCATCATGCTCCGGTCGACCACCGTGACGTCGCTGACGCGCAGACGTCGGGGTGGTCGGGTGCTGGTACTGCTGGGGTCGGAACCCATTCGCGATCTCCTCGTGGTGGGGCGGGCCGGTCGGTACCGGCCCGGGACAGCCAGCAACGCTAGGGAGCACGGGGCCGGGCACTGCCACGGGATTCACAGGGAACGGCGTGTCACCCGGACGGGGGTCCCGCCCGATCCGCATGCCCGTGCCGATGGGGCGCGAGGTCACGAGCCGGTAACGTCTGCCCCATGGCGATCCGACCGGACACGAAGAACTGGACCTGGGTGATCGGCGCGGCGTGCCCCGAGTGCGGCTTCGACGGCGCAGCCCTCGCCTTCCGCGACGTCCCTGCCGTGATCACGGAGAACACGGCGGCCTGGCCGGAGCAGCTCGCCCGTCCGGAGGTCCGGCAGCGCCCGGACGACCACACGTGGTCGCCGCTCGAGTACGGCGCACACGTCCGCGACGTCCACCGGAAGATGACCGAACGCCTCCGCCTCGTGCTGTCCGAGGACGGCCCGGCCTTCGCGAACTGGGACCAGGACGCCACCGCCGTCGAGGAGCGGTACGGCGAGCAGGACCCGGCGGTCGTCTCCCGCGACCTGACCGAGGCGGCTCGCGACGCCGCGGCCGCGTTCGCCGCGGTACCGGACGACGCCCTCGGGCGGACGGGCCGGCGGTCGGACGGCAGCGTCTTCACGGTCGCGACCCTCGCGACCTACTACGCGCACGACCCGGTGCACCACCTGTGGGACGTCCGCAGGACCGCCCGCACGACCGACTGACGGTCGGGACACTGGACGGACGGGAGGCGCGGCACCGGCCCGCACCGCGCCTCCCGTCCGTCGACGGTGCCGTCCCGACGGCGGGCGGCACGCGCACGGGCGACGCGGCCGAGGGCGACGCTGTGCGCGGCCGGGTCAGGCGAGCGCGTCGAGCAGGGCGCGCGCGGTCGCGGCGTCGGTCACCAGCTCGTTGACCATGCCGGCGCGGACCGCGCCGACGATGCTCGGCACCTTCGCCGCCCCCACGGCCACACCGACCGCGTGCGGGACGCCGGCCAGGACGTCGCGCGAGGTCCGGACCATGCGCTCGCTGCCGGGGAACTCGATCGGCGAGCCGTCCGCGGCGAAGAAGTTGAGGCAGACGTCACCGGCGGCCTGGTCGAACACGGCGTCCTCGACCGGGATCCCCCGTGCCAGCGCGTCGCGGGTCGGGGTCGGTGCGCCGACGCCGAGGATCGCACCCTTGGCCCGCCCCCACAGCCCGACCACGTGCTGGAAGGCGGGGTCCTCGTCGAGGGTGGCGCGCATCGCGGCGGACGGCAGGGCCTGCGCGAAGAGGAACGCCGGGATCGCACCGGAGTGCTCGGCAGCGGTCCGCGTGATCTCGTTCGTCTGGAACCAGGGCATCGGGTCCGCCTGGCCGCCCACCGTCGGGACGATCTGGACCCCGGCCAGCGGCGGCATCCCGGCGTGTGCGACGTCGTACACGGTGCGACCGGAGGACATCAGCACGGCGTCGCCGGGCGTGAGCCCCATGCCCTCGACTGCGGTCGCGATGGGGGCAGCCAGGTCGGCACCGAGCGTCGCCTGGTGCGTCACGGCGGCCAGGTGCACGGCTCGGAGTCCGAGCACGACCTGCAGGCGCTCGGCCAGTGCGACGGTCTCGTCCTGGAAGGGGTCCACGACGTCGATCCGGACGAGTCCGGCGCGGCGGGCCTCGGCGACGAGACGGCTGACCGTGGGACGGGAGACCCCCAGGCGCGACGCGATCTCGACCTGGGTGGCGTCCTCGAGGTAGTACATCCGCGCCGCCTGGTACACGGTGTCGAGCGGGAAGCGGGCCCGGGCCCCCTCGGCGCCGGTGGTGCTCTCGGAGGACATGCTGCGGACCCTTCGGATCGGTCGGACACTCGGATCGTAGTCCGACCGGGGGTCACCGGATCGTGAACCCGCCGTCCACGCGCAGGTCGGCGCCGTTCACCATCGCGGCACCGTCGCTCGCCAGGAACAGCACCGCGGCGGCGATCTCGGCGGGGGTGGCGAAGCGACCGGTCGGGATCTCGTCCTGGTGGCGGAGCCCCGCCTCGTTCGCCCAGGCCGCCCGGCCGAGGTCGGTGAGCACGACGGTCGGCGAGACGGTGTTGACCGTGACCCCGCGTCCGCCCCACTCGAGTGCGAGCACCCGGGTCAGCCCGAGGACGCCGGCCTTCGACGCGCAGTACGCCGCGTGCCGGTCGAGGCCGACGTGTGCCGCCTGCGATGCGATGTTCACGATCCGACCGCTGCCCGCCGCGAGCATGTGCCGCCCGACCGCCTGCGCCAGCCGGAAGGTCCCGGTCAGGTTGACGTCGAGCGTGCGCGCCCACGCGCCGCCGTCCAGGTCCTCCGCTGCGTCGAGCGCGACGATGCCGGCGCAGTTCACGAGCACCTCGATCGACCCGGCGGCGTCGACGACCTGCTGGACCGTCGCCGAGACGGAGGCGTCGTCCGTGACGTCGCAGGCGAGCCCGAGGTGCGCACCGGTGGGGACGTCGGGCAGCCCGGCGGCTGCAGCGGCCGAGGCGTCCGTCCGGACGTCGACGATCGCGACCCGGGCCCCGCGCGACGCGAAGGCGTGGGCGATCGCGTTGCCGATGCCGGACGCCCCACCCGTGACGACCGCCGTGCGGCCCGTCAGGTCGTTCGTCAGGTCGACGGAGTCGGGGCCCGGTCGGAGTGCGGCGGCGAGGTCGGTCTCGGTGGCGGTGGTCATGGTCGCTCCCTTGCGATGCGCGGTCGTGGTGTCGGAACGATAGCAGAAATTGTGTTCTGGACATCTGTTCCCGACCGTGTACAGTCGTCGCCGAACCATCGGAACGGGCACACCGCCCGGCTGACCAACGGAGGACCAGCTCATGTCGACGACGACGACCGAGACCCCGGCGCAGGGCGACGCGCACCGCGAGATCCCGACCACGATGCGTGCCGTGGTGGTCCACGGTCCGGGCGACTACCGACTCGAGGAGCGTCCGGTCCCGCAGCCCGGACCGGGTGAGCTCCTGCTCCGCACCGACGCCGTCGGCATCTGCGCGAGCGACCTGAAGTGCTACCACGGCGCGGCGAAGTTCTGGGGCGACGAGAACCGCCCGGCATGGGCGGAAGCCGACCGGATCCCCGGCCACGAGTTCGTCGGGACGATCGTCGCCGGCGCCGACGACGCGCTCGCGAAGCGCGGTGTGGCACTCGGCGACCGCATCGCCTGCGAGCAGATCGTGCCGTGCTGGGAGTGCCGCTACTGCCTCGAGGGCGCCTACTGGATGTGCAACGTCCACGACATGTTCGGCTTCAAGGGCTTCGACGGCGCGATGGCCGAGTACGTGCTCGTGCCGAGCGGGGCCCTGACGCACCCGGTGGACCGCGCGCTGCCGGGCCAGGTCGCTGCCTTCGCGGAGCCCCTCTCCTGCGCCTTCCACGCCGTCGAGCGCGGCGACATCCGGTTCGGCGACACGGTCGTCATCGCCGGCGCCGGTCCGATCGGTCTCTCCGCGATCGCCGGCGCCCGCCAGAAGAACCCGCTGCGGATCATCGCGCTCGACGTCGTCGACGAGAAGCTCGCGCTCGCCCGCAAGGTCGGTGCCGACCTGACGATCAACATCGCGCACGAGGACGCCGTCGCCCGGGTGAAGGAGCTCACCGACGGCTACGGTGCCGACGTCTACATCGAGGCCACCGGCCACCCGTCCGCGGTACCGCAGGGCCTGAACCTGCTCCGCAAGCTCGGCACGTTCGTCGAGTACTCGGTCTTCAAGGACGCCGTCTCCGTCGACTGGTCGATCATCTCCGACGACAAGGAGCTCGACGTCCGCGGGGCACACCTCGGTCCGCACACCTGGCCGGCGGCGATCAAGCTGCTCGAGTCCGGCACGCTGCCGATGGACGAGATCTGCACGCACCAGTTCCCGCTCGAGGACTTCCAGCAGGCACTGGACCTGGTCGGCGACTCCGCCGGTGCGTCCGTCAAGGTGTCCATCATCCCGTCGCTGTCCGCACCGACCACGTCCGCGCCGACCACGTCCGCCGCGCGGGCCTGACACCCGAGGAGTCCCCGCGATGTCGACGACGACCGCGCGCACCACCGCCTCCACGCCCCCCGCCGGCCGGTCCGAGGGCCGGCTGGACCGGATGGGGATCCCCCGTCCGCTCGCCCTCGGCTTCGTCGCCGTGCTGGTCTTCATGACCGGCAACGGCGTCGAGTCGAACTTCATCACCCCGCACATGGTCGCGGTGCTCGGCAGCCCCGAGGCCACCGTGGCGACGATCGTGACGTTCTACAGCCTCGCCGCCCTGATCGGCAGCTACGTCTCCGGCGCCCTGTCCGACCTGGTCGGTCCGCGCCGGGTGATGATCCTCGGCTTCGCCGTCTGGGTCGTCTTCGAGGTGCTGTTCCTGCTGGCCCTGGAGGTGCAGAGCGTGCCGTTCGCCGCCGTCGCGTACGCCCTGCGCGGCTTCGGCTACCCGCTGTTCGCGTTCGCCTTCCTGGTGTGGGTGAACATCACGACGCCGGTGGAGCGCAACGGCTCGGCCGTCGGCTGGTTCTACGTCGCCTTCACCGGTGGGCTGCCGACCCTCGGCTCGCTGTTCGCCATCGGGGCGATCCCGGTGTTCGGCGGCGGCACGGTCGGCGAGGCGGGCGCGATGGTCGCATCGATCGGCCTCGTGGTCGTGGGCTTCCTGATCATGCTGTTCGGCGTCCGCCTGCCCAACGGCTTCACGCGGATCGCACCCGCCGGTGAGAGCGCCTGGCGCGTGATGACGAGCGGGATCCGCCTCACCGCCACCCGGCCGAAGATCCTGATGGGCTTCCTCGTCCGCCTCATCAACACCGCGCCCGAGTTCGGCATGTTCGTCGTGCTGCCCGCGATCATCGCGAACGACCGCGGGTGGGGCCAGAGCCGCTGGCTGCTCATGACCGTCTGCGTCTACGCGACGAACATCCTGGTCAACGCCCTGTTCGGATGGGTCGGCGACCGGATCGGTTGGCAGCGCACGGTGAAGTGGTTCGGCATCGTGGGCTCGGCGACCGGGCTCGTCGCCTGGTGGTACGTGCCGCAGCTCGTGCCCGCGGGCTCCGACTGGGGCTACGTGCTCTCGGTCGTCGCCGGCTGCGTGTTCGGCTGCCTGCTCGCCGGCTTCGTCCCGATGGGCGCGATCATGCCCGCGCTCGCCCCGGAGCACAAGGGTGCCGCGATGGCGATGTACACCACCGCTGCCGGTGGCGCGGCGTTCCTCGGCACCGGCGTCGTCGCCGCGGTCTTCGCGCTCGGCGGCGGCGGCCAGGCGGTGACCTGGACCTTCGTCGGCCTCTACGCCTGCGCCTTCGTGATGATCCACTTCCTCGACGTGCCCCAGGGACGCCCGCACCGCGGCACCCGCTGAGGCCCGCCGAGCCGATCCCGGGCGGCGGTGGCCGTCCCGCCGCCGCCCGGTCCCCGACCCGTCCCCTCCGACCCGACCGACGCACCCGGTCGTCCGACCCGATCCTGACCCCATCCACCGGACCCCGGTCCACCGCACGACAGGAACGCACGCCATGACCACGATCCACGACGACCCCGAGGACTTCGCCGACGACCAGCTGGCCGGCTGGCTCGCCCTGTACGCCGACCGGGTACGCGGCGTGCACGGCGGGGTGGTCGCCCTCCCGACCGAGGGCGCCGACCGGCAGGTCGCCGTCGTGGTCGGCGGCGGATCCGGGCACTACCCCGCGTTCTGCGGCGTCGTCGGCCCCGGCTTCGCCACCGGCGCCGTCGTCGGCAACGTCTTCACCTCGCCGTCCGCGGCCCAGGTGTACTCGGTGGCCAAGGCCGCCGACCAGGGCCGCGGCGTCGTGCTGTCGTTCGGCAACTACGCCGGTGACACGATGAACTTCGGCCTCGCCGCCGAGCGCCTGCGCGCCGAGGGCATCGACACGCGCATCGTCGTGGTCACCGACGACGTCGCGAGCGCCGACGAGGTCGCGCAGCGGCGGGGCATCGCCGGCGACTTCTCGGTGTTCAAGGCGATGGGTGCCGCCGCGGCGGCGGGACTCGACCTGGACGAGGTGGAGCGCGTCGGCACCGCGGCGAACGCCGCCACCAGGACGATCGGAGTCGCGTTCTCGGGCTGCACCATGCCCGGCGCCACCGAACCGCTCTTCTCCGTCCCGGACGGACACCTCGGCCTCGGCCTCGGCATCCACGGTGAGCCGGGCATCCGGGACGTCCCGGTGCTGCCCGCGCGGGAGCTCGCCGCACTGCTCGTCGAGCGGCTGGTCGCAGAACGCCCCGAGGGCGCCGGGCCGCGGGTCGCACCGATCCTCAACGGCCTGGGCGACACCAAGTACGAGGAGCTCTTCCTGCTCTGGGGCCGCGTGCTGCCGCTCCTCGAGGACGCCGGGCTCGAGGTCGTCGAGCCCGAGGTCGGCGAGCTCGTCACCAGCCTCGACATGGGCGGCTGCTCGCTCACGCTGCAGTTCCTCGACGACGAGCTCGAACAGTACTGGCGCGCGGACGCCTACACGCCGGCGTACCGCAAGGTCGCCGCTCCGGTCGCGGCGCTCGTGCCGGCCGACGCGGTGGCCGAGGCCGAGGCGGAGGCGACCGTCGTGCCGGACGCGACCGAGGCCTCCCGGCGGGCAGCCGAGACCGCCCGCACAGCCGTGGTGGCGATGGACGCGCTGCTCCGCGAGCACGAGGAGACCCTCGGGCGCATCGACGCGGTCGCCGGCGACGGCGACCACGGGCGCGGCATGGTGAAGGGTGTCTCGGCGGCCCGCCGGTCGGTCGAGCAGACGGACCCCGCCGCGGGTGTCGCCTTCGTGCTCGGTCGGGCGGGCGATGCCTGGGCGGCGTCCGCCGGCGGGACGTCCGGTGTGCTCTGGGGCGCGGCCCTCGAGTCCTTCGGTCGTGCGCTCGGCGACGACCGGGGGACGTACGGTCCGACCGACGTCGTGGCTGCCGCGCAGGCGTTCGCGGACTCGATCGTCCACCTGGGCGGCGCGGCCCGCGGCGACAAGACGCTGCTCGACGCACTGCTGCCCTTCGTCGACCAGCTGCGGTCCTCGGTCGACGACGGCGCCGACCTGCCGGCGGCCTGGCGGACGGCAGCGCGGGTCGCCGTCGAGCAGGCGGAGGCCACGGCGGACCTGCGGCCGAAGGTCGGGCGGGCCCGACCCCTGGCCGAGAAGAGCGTGGGGACGCCCGATGCGGGCGCCACCTCGATGGGGATGGTCCTCACACGGATCGGCGAGGTGCTCGCCGACCGCGCACGACGCGAAGGAGTGGACGCATGACGCTACGACTGGTGGTGGGCTCGGACGACGCGGGCTTCGACTACAAGGAGGTCATCAAGCGGGACCTCGAGGCCGACGACCGCGTGGCCAGCGTGGTCGACGTGGGCGTCGACGCGGACGGCCACACGGCGTACCCGCACGTCGCCGTCGACGCCGCCCGGATGATCGCCGACGGCGAGGCCGACCGGGCGATCCTGGTCTGCGGCACCGGGCTCGGCGTCGCGATCAGCGCGAACAAGGTGCCCGGCATCCGGGCCGTCACGGCGCACGACTCGTTCAGCGTCGAGCGGTCGGTGCTGTCGAACGACGCCCAGGTGCTCTGCATGGGCCAGCGCGTGATCGGTGTCGAGGTCGCCCGGCGGATGGCGAAGGAGTGGCTCGGGTACACGTTCGACCCGTCGAGCGCGAGCGCGGAGAAGGTCGCCGCGATCTGCGGCTACGACGGCTCAGCGCCCGTCGGCACCGACGCCGGAGGCGCAGCCGGCACCGACGCCGGAGGCGCAGCCGGCACCGACGCCGGGGTCACCGCCACCGCGTGACCTGACGCCGGTCGCCCCCTCGGGACCGCCAGCGCACCCGCCGGACCGGCCGGTGCGGTGGCGGTCCCGTCGTCGCGCTGGCGGCGCGCCAACCGGTGCACGACCGGCACGGTCGCCTCGTAGAGCTCCCGGTAGTCCCGGTACCCGAGGTCGTACCGCTCGGAGGCCGCCGGGTCCGGCTCGATGACGACCGCCGGCGGGTTCCAGGCGCGGATGTCGACGCGGTCCGCGCCGTCGACGAGCAGCGCGGCCAGGTACGCCGTGCCGAAGCACGCCCCCGTGGTGACGGACGGGATGGTCTGCGGGAGCCCCGTGACGTCCGACACGATCTCCGGCCACAGTCGTCCGAGCACCCCGCCGCCGGCGCCGACGAGTTCGTGCACGTCGATGCCGGCCCCGCCCAGCACCTCGAGGTTGTGGCGGACCGCGTAGGCCGTCCCCTCGAGCGTCGCGCGGTAGAGGTCACCACGCGTGTGCCGGACCGTCAGCCCGGCGACCACTCCGCGGGCGTCCGGGTCCGCGATCGGGGTCCGCTCCCCGGCGAAGTAGGGCAGGACGAGCAGTCCCCCGGCGCCCGGACCGGCGGCCCGCGCCTCGGCGAGGAGTGCTGCACGGTCGCCGTCGACGAGCCGCCGGAGCCAGTCGGTGACGGCGCCGGAGGTCGCGGTGCCCCCCGCGACGCAGGGCTGCCCAGGGCGGGTCCCGACCGTGGTCCACAGACCCGGGACCGACGTCGGCCGGTCGGTGGGCGCGATGAGGAACATCGTCGACCCGTACTGCAGGAACACCCGCCCCGGCGCGGGGACGCCGGAGCTGACCCCCTCGGCCCAGGCGTCGATGGTCCCCGCGATCACCGGGATCCCGGCCGGGAGGCCCGTGGCTGCGGCCGCGGCGGCCGTCACGTCACCGGCCCGGTCACCGGGCCAGAGCAGCCGCGGCATCCGCAGACCGGGCGCGAGCCGCGCGCACCACTCGTCGATCCAGCGCTCGGCGTGGACGTCGTACAGCGGGGTCGTCTGGCTCGCCGAGTGGTGGTCGAGGACGTACTCGCCGGTGAGCTGCTCGACGATCCGCGACGAGGGCATCGTGAACCGTCCGGCACGACGCCACGTGTCGGGTTCGTTCCGGGCGAGCCACGCGAGCTTCACCCCGGCGGCCTGGGTGCTGAGCCCGCTGCCGCACCGGGCACGGACGGCGTCGTCACCGCCCAGCTCCGCCGCGACCTCGTCGAGCATGTCCGCGGTGCGGGTGTCCACCCCGTAGAGGATCGCGGGCCGCAGCGGCCGTCCGTCCTGGTCCGACAGCAGGACGCACGGACCGATGCCGCTGACCCCGACCGCCTCGACCCGCGCGTGCGGGACCCGCGCGAGCAGCTCGGTCGTCAGGTCCACGAACTCGGCCCACCAGGCGTCGCCGTCCATCTCGACCCGCCCCTCGACGGGGCGGTCGACGCTGTGCTCCCGGCAGCCCTCGGCGAGCACCCTGCCGTCGAACCCGGCCAGCAGCGCCTTCGTGCTCGAGGTACCGATGTCCAGTCCGAGGACCGCGCGCATGCCGTCTCCTTCGCCGCCGTGTCGTCCCGTCGCCGGGCGGACCGATCCTACGAGTGCCGGGCACCGGGACGACAGCCGCGGACGCCCAGCCGACTGTCGGCAGCCCGACGTACGGTGCTCGCGACCCACCGCTCCACCGAAGGGGACACGATGCAGAAGTCAGCCTGGCTGCCCGCCGCGATCGCGCCGGTCGTCGTCGCCGGCGTCATCGCCGCGCCCGTGATCGCGAACGCCGCTGCCGGACCGGTGGCGGGCTCGGACCCCACCGCGGCCGAGGTCCTCGCGAGCATCGCGGGGTCCCGGGACGCCCAGTACTCCGGCACGATCGCGCAGACGAGCGACCTCGGGCTGCCGGAGCTCCCCTCGGGCAGCGGCGGCTCCTCGCTCGAGGGCGACGCGTCCGACGTGCTCGGACTGCTCACCGCCGCGCACACCGCGCGGGTGTACGTCGGCGGCGAGGACGAACAGCGCTTCCAGCTGACCCAGCAGCTCGCGGAACAGGACGTGGTCCGGAACGGGTCCGACGTGTGGACCTGGGACTCGAAGGAGCGCACGGCAGTCCACCTGACGCTCCCCGCGGAGGCCGATGCCCCCACCGCCGGCGCCACCACGCCGGCGCAGGCGGCCGAGCGCGCGGTCGACGCGATCACCCCGAGCACCCGGGTGTCCGACCCGACGACGGTCCGCGTCGCCGGACACGACTCGTGGCAGGTCACCCTGACGCCGAGGTCCGACGACACCCTGGTCGGCTCGGTCCGGCTCGCCGTCGACCAGCAGACCGGGCTGCCCCTGCGCGTCACCGTGACCGCAGCCGGGCAGCAGGACCCGGCGTTCCAGGTCGGGTTCACGAGCCTCGACTACGGCGCGCCCGACGCTCGCCTGTTCGACTTCACCCCGCCGTCCGGCGCCGAGGTCACGACGAAGGACCTCTCGGACGCCCACCGGCACGGGCAGGGAGGTCGGGCACACGGCGACGACCGGAGCGGCGTCGGACCGACGGTGACCGGCTCCGGGTGGGACAGCGTCGTGGAGCTGCCCGCCGGCGACACCGCCGGACCTGGTCCGGACTCCGACGCCTCGGCGCTCCTCGACCAGGTGACGAAGCCCGTCGACGGCGGCCGCGCACTGCAGACGTCGCTCGTGTCGGTCTACCTGACGGACGACGGCCGGGTGTTCGCCGGCGCCGTCCCGGTGTCCGCGCTGGTCGCCGCCGCCAAGTGACGACAGCCCCGCAGCCGGACCGGGCGGCGACGGAGCCCGGCCGGCCCGTTCCCGACCTCGCGATCCGGACGCAGTCGCTCGTCAAGGTGTTCCGCCGGCAGCGCGCCGTGGACGGCATCGACCTGGCCGTCCCGCGCGGATCGGTCTTCGGGTTCCTCGGACCCAACGGCTCCGGCAAGACCACCACCATCCGGATGCTCCTCGGCCTGTCGGCGGCGACGAGCGGCACGATCGAGGTGCTCGGTCGTGCGGTACCGGGCGCGTTGCAGGAGGTCCTCCCCCGCGTCGGCGCGCTCGTCGAGGGTCCGGCCGCCTACCCGTACCTGTCCGGTCGGGCGAACCTGCAGCGGTTCGACGCGGCGGACCCGACCTCCGACCCGCGCACCCGCCACGACCGTGTCGCGGCGGCGCTCGACCGCGTCGGGCTCGGCCACGCCGCCGACAAGAAGGCACACGCCTACTCGCTCGGCATGAAGCAACGCCTCGGCCTGGCGGGCGCACTGCTCGCGCCGCGTGACCTCCTCGTGCTCGACGAGCCGACGAACGGCCTCGACCCGCAGGGGACCCGCGAGGTCCGCAACCTCATCCGCTCGCTGGCCGACGACGGCACCACGGTCTTCGTGTCGAGCCACCTGCTCGCCGAGATCGAGCAGGTCTGCACGCACGCCGCGGTGATGCGGAGCGGGCGCCTCGTGGCGCAGGGCTCCCTCGACGAGCTCCGGGCGACGGGCGGACGGACCCTGACCGTCCGGACCCCCGACGTGGGCGAGGCCTCGGCGGTGCTCGTGCGGTTGGGGCTCTCCCCGCGTCGGGACACCGGTGCGGACGTCCTGGTCGCCGACCTGCCCGACGACGTCCTGCCCGAGACCGTCACGGCCGACCTCGTCCGTGCCGACGTCCGGGTCCGGGGCGTCGCGGTGGGCGGCGGCACCCTCGAGGACCTGTTCGTCGCGCTCACCGGAGAGGGGTTCGATGTCGCAGCCTGAGCCCGTCCGCCGTCCCGTCCGCCCCTTCGCCCTGCTCGGGTCGGAGCTCGCGCTGCTGTTCCGGCGCCGCCGGACCTGGGCAATGCTCGGTGCCCTCGCCCTGGTCCCGGTGCTCATCGCGATCGCGGTGCGCCTGACCACCGACGGTGACTCCGGTGGTCCCGCGTTCCTCGGGGACATCACGAACAACGGCCTCTTCGTCGCGTTCACCGCGCTCACCGTGTCGATCCCGCTGTTCCTGCCCCTGACCGTGGGGGTCGTGTCGGGGGACACGGTCGCGGGCGAGGCATCGCACGGCACGATCCGCTACCTGCTGGTGGCCCCGACCGGCCGCCTGCGGTTCATCCTGGTCAAGTACGCCGCCACGGTCGCGTTCTGCCTGGCCGCGACGCTCCTCGTCGTGCTCGTCGGCGCGGCGATCGGCGCACTGCTCTTCCCGATCGGCCCGGTGACCCTGCTGTCGGGGACGCAGGTCGGCGGCTGGTCGTACGCCGGCCGCGCACTGCTCCTCGCGCTGTACGTGGCCCTGTCGATGCTCGGGCTGGCCGCGATCGGGCTCTTCGCCTCGACGCTGACGACGGTGCCGGTCGGGGCGATGGCCGCGACGGTCGTGCTCGCCGGGGTGTCGCAGGTGCTCGACCAGCTCCCGCAGCTCGACCGGCTGCACCCGTTCCTGTTCTCGCACCTGTGGCTCGGCTTCGGCGACCTGCTCCGCGACCCGATCGCGTTCGACTCCTTCGGGGCGAACGCGCTGCTGCAGCTCGGCTGGGTGGCCGTGTTCGGTGCGCTGGCGTACGGACGGTTCGCGACGAAGGACGTCCTCAGCTAGCCGACGCACGCTCTCCCGCGCACGCATCGGGCCCGGCCTCCTGCCGGAGACCGGGCCCGATCCTCGCGCGTGTGGTTCAGGCCTCCGGGCTCGCCGACCCGCCGGCCATCGTCTCGGTGTCCGCGCCTCGTGCATCGGCGTAGCGGTCGCGCAGGTCACGCGCCTTCTCCGAGCGGTACCAGTCGAGTCGCGCACCGGTCTCCACCGTCTGCATGCCGATCACGACCTTGCCGCGGGAGCGCATCTCGGCCAGGTCCTCGTAGGCGTCGACGATGTACTCGAACGGGTAGAAGCCCGAGATGAGCACCTGCACGCGGCGGTCCTGCACGGCCTTGCCGAGCAGGGTGAGCAGGTCACGGGCCTCCTCGTCGTCGGCCGGTGCCCGCAGGAACCGGATCTCGACGTCGCGGCGGTGCTCGGAGGTCACCAGCCGCTCCGACGGCACGCCGAGCCGCGATGCGAGGTCCGCTGCACCGCCACCGCCGTGGTTGTCGATGAACGCGGTGATCGGCCGGCCGGCCGCCATCTGCCGGATGCGGTCCTCCTCGCCCTCGCCGTACGCGACCGGCAGCGTGCCGATCTGCCGCAGGTAGTCGTGGTTCCGCGGGCTGCCGAGGGCGATGACGGTCGCGCCGGCATCGTGCGCCAGCTGGCACTCGATGTGCCCGACACCGCCGGCAGCGGCGGAGATCACGACGGTGTCGTCGGGCCCGAGACGGAGTCCGCGGACGATCGTCGCGGCGGTGGCGCCGGCCAGGTAGAGGCCGCCGGCGACCTCCCACCCGACGTGCTCGGGCTTCTTCACGACCGCACCGCGGGGCACGCGGATCCAGGTGGCGTGGGCACCGCCCTCGGGCGCGTGGCCCATCACCTCGTCGCCGACCTTGAGGTCACGGACCTCGGCGCCGCGGGCCCGGACGATGCCGGCGAAGTCGACGCCCTGGTGGGCAGGGAACTCGAGGTCGATGTGGTCGCGCAGCTTCCCCTCGCGGAGGAACCGCTCGACGTGGTTCAGGCCGGCGGCGACGACCTCGACGACGACGTCGCCGGGTCCGGGCTCGGGACGTTCCTGCGGGACGAGGTCGACGACGTCGAACCCGCCGTACCGGTCGTACTGCACTGCACTACCGATGCGCATGGGGGACTCCTTCCGTGGGCATGGCTCCGGTGTACTCGCGACGCCGGAACGGTGTCCGTGAGCGAGGGGCGCCGGGCGCCGTCAGCGCGCGGCGGGCCCCGCCTGCTCCGCGATCCGTGCCACCGTCTCGGCGTCGAGCGCGAAGGCGAGCACGTCGCGGTCCGGGTCGGGGACGCGGACCGGTGTCGACCAGACGGAGCCGTCGGTGGCGACGTCGACGACCAGTGCGCCGTGGGCGACGTGGGCGGACTCCTCGGCGTACGGTCCGACGACGTCCGTGTCGTTCGCGACCCCGGGCGCGACGAGCACCGGGACGCCGGCGAGCGACCCGGCGCTGTGGTGGTGCTGGTGCCCGCCGAGCACCACCCGGACGTCCGAGCCGTCGAGGAGCTCGGCGAGGTCCTCGGGGTCCTGCAGGCGGAGGGCCTCGTGCAGCAAGGTCGGCGAGGGCACCGGCGGGTGGTGGAGCACGACGACCGTGCCGTGCGGGACGGGCTCGCCGGTGAGCGCCGTGCGGAGTCGCTCGAGCGCGGCGTCGCTGAGCGCGCCGTAGCCGGCACCGGGGACGCTCGTGTCGACCGTCACCACGCGGAAGCCGGCGACGACCGACTGCCCGGAGACCGGCACGGACGGCGGGACGTACTCCATCGTGTGCGCGAGCGGCGTGCCGCCCTCGCCGAGGACGTGGCCGTTCGCGAGGACCTGGCGGAAGCCCTCGCGGAGGTCGTGGTTGCCGGGGACGAGGACGAGTGCGGCGCCGTGCCGCTGCGCCCATGCGCCGATCCGCTCGCGAGCGGTGCGGTAGGACGCGGGACTCCCGTCCTCGGACACGTCCCCCGAGACCACGACCAGGCCGACGCCCGGGACCCCGTCGACGTGCGCGAGCACCGCGTCCAACGCCGCCGTCGTGTCGACCGACCCCTGGTGCAGGGCACCGTCACCGGTCAGGTGCGTGTCGGACAGGTGGAGGATGCGGAGGGTCCCGGCTGCTGGCGGCTGCATGGGCCTCACCGTAGCGACGCCGGTGATCGACGGACTGGACGGCGGGTCGGTGTTGCCTGGTGATCGACGGACCGGACGGCGGGTTAGCGTTGCCCGGTGACCGACGCTCCGATCGACCTGCGCTCCGACACCGTGACCCGCCCGACGCCCGCGATGCGCCGGGCGATGGCCGACGCCGAGGTCGGTGACGACGTCTTCGGCGAGGACCCGGAGACGAACGCCCTCGAGCGCGAGGTCGCCGACCTGCTCGGCCACGAAGCCGGGCTCTTCACCCCGACCGGCTCGATGGCGAACCAGCTCGGGCTGCGGCTGCACGTCGCGCCGGGCGAGGAACTCCTGGCGGACGTCCGTGCCCACGTCGTCCGCGCCGAACTCGGTGCCGCGGCGGTGTTCTCCGGCATCACGACGCGCACGTGGCCCTCGGAACGCGGACGCCTCGTCGCGGCGGCGGTCGCGGAGGTGGCTGAGCCGAACGCCGGCGCCTACAGCGTGTCCACGACGGCGATCGCGATCGAGAACACGCACAACTTCGGTGGCGGGACGGTGCAGCCCGTCGACGAGGTCCACGCCGTGCAGGCGTTCGCGCGGGAGCACGGCATCGCGGTGCACCTCGACGGTGCCCGGTTGTGGAACGCCCACGTCGCGTCGGGGATCGCGCTGCGCGACCTCGCCGCGGGGTTCGACACCGTGTCGGTCTGCCTGTCGAAGGGGCTCGGCGCGCCGGTCGGCTCGGTGCTCGTCGGCTCCCGGGAGCACGTCGCCGCGGCCCGCACCTGGCGGAAGCGCTACGGCGGGGGCATGCGGCAGACGGGCTTCCTGGCCGCGGCGGGCCGGTACGCGCTCCGGCACCACGTCGACCGTCTCGCCGAGGACCACACCAACGCCCGGGTGCTCGCGTCCGCGCTCGACGTCGACCCCGCGACCGTCGACACGAACATCGTCTTCGCCGAGGTGACCGATCCGGCAGCCTTCGTGGCCGCGGCCGCCGAGCGGGACGTGCGGGTGATGCAGCTCGGCCCGAGGCACGTCCGGCTCGTGACGCACCTCGACGTCAGCGCCGAGCAGGCCGCCCGTGCCGCCGAGGTCCTGGCGGCGCTCCCCCGCTGAGGGGCCGCGACCGGCCGCCGGGCGCTCGCGTCCCGCGCCCGGTCAGTCGCACATCCAGCGCGAGCCGAAGGCGTCGTGGACCCGACGCAACGCGTCCGGGGTCCCCCACTCCTGGACATCGACGCAACCAGGACCGGCCTGCGCCGCGACGACGCCGAACCGCCCGACACCGCTGTACGCGTACCGGACGCCCGACGCGGCAGCCTGCGAACCGGTGCCGAGCGATCCCCCCGGCAACTGCAGCTGGCCTCCGTCGGGGAAGACGAGCACCTGACCGGTCGGCTCGCACGCTGGCGGGTCGTCGGACGCCAGGGCGGAGACCGAGACGGGTGCTGCGCCGTTGCACACCGGGAGCGGGGCCGCGTCGCTGCCCGTCAGGGTGAGGACACCCTCCTCCGGACCGACGGCGACGCACCCGGTGCACAACACCGCGAGCAAACCGAGGACCGTGGGAACGAGGACGGGTCGGATCGTCACGGGCCCAGTCTGCCGCGGACCGAGCCGCGGTGTCACTGATCGGCCCAGGGGGGTCGGCGGTCGGTCGGTCGGTCGGTCGGGTTCAGCGGTACACGTCACGGCGGTGGCCGATGACCAGCACGAGGACCACCAGACGATCGTCGACGATCTCGTAGACGATCCGGTGTTCGCCCACACGGACCCGGAACTCGCCCGGCCGGCCGACCAGCGCGGTCGACCCTGGCGGACGCGGCGTCGTGCGGAGCAGGACCAGGGCGGCGAGCAACCGCCGCTGCACGACCCGGTCGAGCTTCGTCAGCGCCTTCGCGGCACGCTTGGTCAGCTCGACCCGGTACTCGACGGGCGAGGCTTCACCCAAGCGTGATGCCCAGCTCGCGGGCGACCTGCTCGAGGGGCAGCGTCTCCGGGTCCTCCGCGAGTTCCCGCCGAGCGCGATCGACAGCGGCCCGGTCCATCGCGTCCTCGAGCGCCTGCAGTGCCCGGCGAGCCAGTTCCGCCTCGAGCACGACGACCTGCTCGCGGCCGCGGACCGTGATGGCGACCGGTTCGCGGTGCGCATGGTCGATGAGGTCGGACCATCGCTGGCGTGCTTCACTCGCGGGCAGGTTGTACATGTACCGATCGTACGACTCGTACGTCCGGTCGGGAAGGGCTCGGTGGGAGCGGATCGGCGGTCAGGTCGCGACGGCGGAGGTCTCGGCGGGCAGCGGGAAGGCCAGCGGATCGGCGTGCACGAGGTCGAGGGCACGCGCGACGGCGCCGAGGACCACGACGTCGCCGCCGAGCCGCGACGGCACGACCTCGGGCGTCGGGTCGTACTCCCAGGCAGCCAGGTGCTCGCGCGCCCGCTCGATCACGGGAGCGGCGGCGTCGGCGATCGCTCCGGCGACGACCACGCGGTCGATGTCGAGCAGGCTCGCGAGCAGGACGCAGACCCGGGCGAGGCGGTCCCCCAGGCGGTCGACGACCTCGAGCGCCACCGGGTCGAGCAGGGCGGCGGCGGCGAACACCGCCTCGGCGCCCGGCTCCTCGACGCCGCCGAGCAGGGAGGCCGGACCGATGCGCCCGTCGGCCCGCGCCGCGCGGACGAGCTCGCGGGCGGTGCGCCCGATGCCGTTCGACGAGGCCACCCCGTCGACCAGGTCGAGCACCCGGAGCTCACCGGCACCGCCCCGGGCACCACGGAGCAGCACGCCGTCGACGACCAGGCCGGCGCCGAACCGCTCGCCCGAGAGCAGCGCCGCGAACGAGGCGTCCCCCGAGGAGGGCCGTTCGGCCAGCGCGGCGGCGTTCGCGTCGTTCTCGACCACGACGACACCGTGGGGCACGACGTCCGAGAAGCCCGGGTTCATGCTGTCCCAGAAGCCGCCGTCGCGGGGTGACGCACCGAGCGCGTCGACCGGAGCCGGGATGCCGACGACCGTCACGAGCACGCGGGCGGCGTCCACGTCGGCCGCGGTGAGTGCCGCCGCGACGGTGTCGGTCGTCACACTGAGCCGGACGGGCACCTCGAGCCCGGATTCGCCGAGCGCCCCCTCGGTGCGGGCGAGGACGGCGCCGCGCAGGTCGGCGACGAGCGCGGTGACGCGGTGCTGCCCCGCGTCGACGCCGACGACGACCCCGGCGTCCGCGACGAGTTCCCAGCGCCGGGCGGGCCGGCCCTTCCGGTACTCCCCTGCCGTGCGGGCGTCGTCGAGGTCGCGGAGCCAACCGAGCCGGACGAGCTCCGCGCACGCGGCGAGGACGGTCGAGCGGGTCAGCCCCGTGGCGTCGATCGCCTCGGTCGCCGTGAAGGCACCGGACGACGGCTCGAGGGCGTACGCCAGGACCGTCTCGGCGCTGGTCGCGCGGGGGGTCACACGGCGTTGTGGCATGCGCCGACCCTACCGCGACGCGACTTGCTTGCGCGATTAGATTTTCTGAGTACATTTAGTCGCGCGAGCCGACACCGACGCCGGCACGCGAGTCGGAACGGCAGGGACGCCGGGTCCGGACGGACGGAGACGACGTGCAAGCACACGCCACCACCAGGAGCACGGCCGGGGTCACCCGCCGCGGGTTCCTGCTCGGTGCGGGCGGCATCGGCGCGGGCCTGGCACTCGCCGGGTGCGCCCCGCTCGGAGGATCGAGCAGCCGACCCGAGACGATCACCTTCTACGTGTCGAAGCCCGAGGTCATCGGGTACTTCGACGACGTCATCGCGAAGTTCCACGACAGCCAGTCGACGATCCGCGTGGTCCGCGACTCGACGTCGAACATGTCCGCGAACTTCGTCCGGAACCGACCGCCGGACCTCGGGTGCCTGAACTACAACTACGCGATGGTGTCGTTCGTCGAGCACGGGGCCCTGACCGACCTGTCCGACCTGCCCGAGAAGGACACGATCAACCCCGACCTCTGGCCCCTGATGCGCCAGACCGCCGACTACCCGGGCCGGACGAGCGTCCTGCCCTACTCGGTGACCGCCGCGTCGGTGATCTACGACAAGCAGCTGTTCGCGCAGCAGGGTCTCGAGGTGCCGACGACCTGGAGCGCGTTCACCGACGTGTGCGAGCGTCTCGTGAAGGCCGGGATCACCCCGATGTACGGCACGTACAAGGACAACTGGACGATCGCCCAGGGCATGTTCGACTACTCGGTGGGCGGCATGCTCGACGTGCCGTCGACCTTCGCGGCGCTCGACCGCGAGGGCACCTCGGTCGGCAGGGGGTCGGCGGTGTCGTTCGAGAAGGACTTCGCCGCTCCCGTCGGTCGCATGGTGGACCTGCTGCAGTGGCACCAGCAGGGCGCCGCCAGCCGGGGCTACGGCGACGGCAACCTCGCGTTCGCGCAGGGGAAGGCGGCGATGTACCTGCAGGGCCCCTGGGCGCTCGGCGAGATCGCGAAGACGAACCGCGACATGGACCTCGGCACCTTCCCGTTCCCGGCGACCGACGACCCCGCCGACAACAAGGTGCGCGTCAACGTCGACCTCGGGCTCTGGATCCCCGAGGCCTCACGGAAGCAGGAGGCCGCCCGCGAGTTCCTGTCCTTCCTGATGAGCCCGGAGATCAGCGACCGGTACAACGCCGACAACAACGGCTTCGGCGTGCGGAAGGACTCTCCTCCGGTCTCGAACCCCGCGCTCCGCGGCATGCAGGACTCGTACGACCAGGCCGCGTTCTACCTCGGCGCCTCGCAGCTCATCCCCGCCGAGATCCCGGTGGCGAACTACCTGCAGTCCATCGCCTTCGGCGGTGCGCCCGACCCGCAACTCCGCACCCTCGACGGCGACTGGGCGCGGCTCGCGCTCCGGTCGGCCGCGTAAGGAGACGACCTTGGCCACCACGACCACCGAATCGATCACGACGGCGGACCGCCGCCGCCGGGGCGGAGCCGCACCGCGCCTCCAGGCCGGCGTCCGCGGACGCGCCAAGCGCGTCGATCCGCTCTTCCTCCTGTTCCTCGTCCCCACGCTCGTGCTCTTCACCCTCGCCATCACGCTCCCCGCAGCGATGGGCATCGTGCTGAGCTTCACGAACTCCGTCGGCTTCGGCGAGTTCCGGTTCACCGGCCTGACGAACTACGTCGCGGTGTTCTCCGACCCCGCGATCCTGCAGGCGTACCTGTTCACCATCGGGTTCTCGCTCGTCACCGTGCTCCTGGTGAACGCCGTGGCGTTCCTGCTCGCGATCGCGCTGACGTCGAAGATCCGCGGCAAGATCGCGCTCCGCGGCGTCTTCGTCCTGCCGATGGTGATCTCCGGCATCGTCATCGCCTACGTGTTCTCGTTCCTCTTCGCGAACAGCCTGCCGGCGCTCGCGACCACGCTCGGCATCGCCCCGCTCGAGCAGAGCATCCTGGCGAACCCCGACCTGGCGTGGGTCGCGATCGTCGTCGTGACCGCCTGGCAGGCGATCCCGTCGACGCTCCTCATCTACATCGCCGGCGTCCTGTCGATCCCCGGCGAGGTGTACGAGGCCGCGGCGCTCGACGGTGCCAGCGCCTGGCGGCAGCTGGTCTCGATCACCGCACCCCTGACGGCGGGCTACATCCTCATCAACCTCGTGATCGGGTTCAAGAACTTCCTGAACTCGTACGACATCGTCGTCGGCCTGACCGACGGCGGCCCGGGCACCTCGACCACGACGGTCGCGATGTCGATCTTCAAGGGCTTCAGCGGCGGCGACTACGCGTACCAGATGGCGAACGCGACGATCTTCTTCGTGATCGCCGTCGTCATCGCCGTGATCCAGCTGCGGGCGACCCGCGGGAAGGCAGCGCTCTGATGACCATGCAAGCACCCCTCCGTCCGGTCACGACGGCGACCGGCAGCATCCGGTCGGTCGACGCCGACCGCACCGCCGGACGCCGCGGTGAACGGTTCAACTGGCCGGTCACGATCGTCCTCGCGCTGTGCACCCTGTCCGTCCTCGTCCCGCTCTACGTCACCGTGACGATGGCGTTCAAGACCACGACGCAGGCCGTGGACGGCAACGCGTTCTCGCTGCCGGCGCCGTTCAGCGTCGACGGCTTCGTGCAGGCCTGGGAGCTCACGGACTTCCCGCGGGCGTTCGGCGTCTCGGTGCTCATCGCGGCGATCACCGTCGTCGGGACGATCCTGCTCGCGTCGTTCACGGCGTACGCCATCGCCCGGAACTGGGAGCGCCGCTTCTTCCGCTGGTCGTTCTTCTACCTGCTCGCCGCGATGTTCCTGCCGTTCCCGGTGCTCGCACTGTCGCAGGTGAAGCTCACGGGCCTCGCCGGGCTGGACAACCCGTTCGGCGTCGCGATCCTGCACGTCATGTTCCAGCTGTCGTTCAGCGTGCTGCTCTTCACCGCGTTCCTGCGCTCGATCCCGGCCGAGCTGGAGGAGAGTGCCCGCATCGACGGTGCGAGCACGGGGCAGGTGTTCTGGCGACTGGTGTTCCCGCTCCTCGCGCCGATGAGCGCCACCGTCGGCATCTTCGCGTTCCTGGCGTCCTGGAACGACTTCGTGATGCCGTCGCTGATCACCTCGGACCCGGCGCTGCAGACCCTGCCGGTGCTGCAGCAGATGTTCCAGACGCAGTTCAGCAACAACTACAACGTGTCGTTCGCCTCGTACCTGATGGCGATGGCCCCGGCGATCATCGTCTACCTCGTCACCCAGCGATGGGTGATGGCCGGCGTGACCCAGGGCGCGATCAAGTGACCCCGCCGTCGCAGTCCGCGACCGCGGACACGAACGCAGCTGCAACGACCACGACCACCACCCGCACGAACAACGAAAGGCCCGACGTGACCGACACGCTCGTCCAGCCCGCAGCCGCCACCGACGCCGAGACCTGGTGGCGCCAGGCGAGCGTCTACCAGGTGTACCCCCGCTCGTTCGCCGACGCGGACGGCGACGGCATCGGCGACCTCCGCGGGGTGACCTCGCGGGTGCCGTACCTGGCCTCCCTCGGCATCGAGGCCGTCTGGCTCAGCCCGTTCTACCCGTCCGCACTGGCCGACGGCGGCTACGACGTCGACGACTACCGCGAGGTCGACCCGCGTCTGGGCACCCTCGCCGACTTCGACGAGATGGTCGATGCCCTGCACGGCGCCGGCATCCGGGTCATCGTCGACATCGTGCCGAACCACACGAGCGACCGGCACGAGTGGTTCCGCGAGGCGCTGGCGTCGCCGAAGGGCAGCCCGGCCCGGGACCGCTACGTGTTCCGCGACGGCACCGGTCCCGACGGGTCCGAGGCGCCGGCCGACTGGGTGTCGATCTTCGGCGGCCCGGCCTGGACCGCCGTGGGCGACGGCCAGTGGTACCTGCACAACTTCGCGACGGAGCAGCCCGACCTGAACTGGGCGAACCGCGAGGTGCGCGACGACTTCCTGCACACGCTGCGCTTCTGGTCGGACCGTGGTGTCGACGGCTTCCGCATCGACGTGGCGCACGGCCTGGCGAAGGACCTGCCCGCAGGCGAGCTGCCCACGTGGGCCGAGGTGCTCGCCGCCCCGAAGGACGGCTCGCACATCCTCTGGGACCGCGACGACGTGCACGAGATCTACGCCGAGTGGCGCACGGTGTTCGACGAGTACACCCCGGCACGGACCGCCGTCGCCGAGGCCTGGGTCGCAGCCGACCGCCGTGCCCGGTACGCCAGCGCCGAGGGACTCGGGCAGGCGTTCAACTTCGACCTGCTCGAGGCGGACTTCGACGCACAGCAGTTCCGCACGATCATCGAGTTCAACCTCGGGCTCGCCGAGCAGTCCGGCTCGTCGACGACGTGGGTGTTCTCGAACCACGACGTCGTCCGGCACGCCACCCGCTACGCACTGCCCGCCCGGAACGGCGACGAGCAGAAGCAGGGGTCCGCGTGGCTGCTCGCGGGCGGTGACCAGGCGGCGCTCGACCGTTCGCTCGGACTCCGTCGGGCCCAGGCGGCGACGCTCCTCGAGCTCGCACTGCCCGGCTCCGCCTACCTGTACCAGGGCGAGGAACTCGGCCTGCACGAGGTCGGCGACATCCCCGACGCCGAGCGCCAGGACCCGGCGTTCTTCCGGAACCCGGGCGTCGACGTGGGCCGTGACGGCTGCCGCGTGCCGATCCCGTGGACGCGGCAGGGTTCGTCGTTCGGGTTCGGCGACGGCGGCTCGCACCTGCCGCAGCCGGCGTGGTTCGCGCAGGTCTCGGTCGAGGCGGAAGACGCCGACCCCGACTCGACGCTGAACCTGTACCGGAAGGCCCTGGGCCTGCGCGGCCAGCTGCAGTCCGAGGAGCACCTCGAGTGGCTCGAGACCGGTCGCGACGACGTGCTCGCGTTCCGCCGGCCGAACGGCTGGACGAGCGTGACGGTGTTCGGCGACGAGCCGTACGCACTCCCCGCCGGCGAGCTGCTGCTCGCCTCCGCGCCGGTGGCAGACGGCGCGCTGTCGGGTGTGGGGACCGCCTGGTTGCGTTCCTGACGGAACCCGGTGGCGGACGGGAGGCGCGGTGCAGGCAGGCACCGCGCCTCCCGTCCGTCGTGTGGTCACCTCGGTCGTCGCCCACCGGGCAGGACCGGGCGTACCAGGTGGGAACGGGCGTACCGGGTCGAACCGTTCGACCAGGTACGCCCGTTCTCGCTTCCCACCGCACGTGCGATGGGAAGGAACGGGCGGCGGAACTCGCGGCGGCCGCCGGTAGGGTCGGCAGCATGAGCGGCGCGAGCATCAGCGTGCGGGACCTCGTCATGCGCTTCGGGGACCGGGACGTCGTCGACGGGCTGTCGTTCGACGTGGCCCCCGGCGAGACCTTCGGGCTGCTCGGCAGCAACGGATCGGGCAAGACCACCACGATCCGGGCGCTGCTCGGCATCACGACGCCGACCTCCGGCACCCTGCTCGTCGACGGCGCACCGTACCGACCCGCGACCGGCGGCATCGGGTACCTGCCCGAGGAGCGCGGGCTGTACCGCAAGGAGTCCGTGCTCGACGTCATGACCTACTTCGGCACGCTGCGGGGCCTCCGCCGCACCGAGGCCGCGGCGTGGAGCACCGAGTACCTCGAGCGCGTCGGGCTCGCCGACCGCGCGAAGCTCCGTGTCGACAAGCTGTCCGGCGGGCAGCAGCAGAAGGTGCAGCTCGGCATCACGATCATGGACCGACCGCGCCTGCTCATCCTCGACGAACCGACGAAGGGGCTCGACCCGGTCAACCGTCGGCTGCTCCTCGACCTGGTCGACGAGCGGAAGGCGGACGGCGCGACCGTGGTCCTCGTCACGCACCACATGGACGAGGTCGAGCGCCTCTGCGACCGCATCCTGCTGCTCAAGGACGGCCGGGCAGCCGCGTACGGCAGCATCCCCGACGTGCAGGACGCCTTCGGCGGCGCCGTCGCCCGGGTGCAGCTCACCGGCACGGTCCCCCGTTCTCCCCTGTACCGCCTCGCCCGGCACGAGGGTCACGTCGCCCACCTGGTGCCCACCGAGGCAGCCGCGGTGGACGGGTCGGACATCCTCGCCGCGCTCGTCGGCGCAGGTGTGCACGTGACCGCGTTCGAGATGCGCCGCATCCCGCTCGACGAGATCTTCGTCCAGGTCTACGGCCACGACGCCGGGGCCGACCAGGCCCCGGCCGGCCGGGCGTCGACGCAGCACACCACCGCGAGCGGGGCGGCGGCGTGAGCCGGCTCGGGACGGTCGTGCGCTTCGAGTTCGTCCGCGCCGTCAAGAAGCCCGCGTTCTGGATCGGCACCCTCGCGCTCCCGATCGTCGTCGTCCTGGTCTCGGTGCTCGTCGGCGTCGGACAGGCGGCCGGCTCCGACTCGATCTCGTCGAGCGCCTCGGCGGCGAAGACCTCGTTCCGGTACGTCGACCACTCGGGCCTGGTGTCGGCGCGGGTCGCGGCCGAGTGGGGCGGGTCGCCGTCCGACGACCCGGCCGCCGACCGCGCGGCCGTCCGGGCGGGCACGCTCGAGCTCTTCGTCGAGTACCCGGAGAAGCCGTCGGCGCAGGCGATCCGGCTGGATGCCGCCGACCGCGGACTGTTCGAGAACGGTGGCTACTCCTCGCTCGCCGAGCGGGTGCTGGAACGCAGCGTCGCGGCCTCGGTCGGTGACGACGAGGCCGTCGCGCTCCTCCGCGCCCCGCCGTCGACCGACCTGACCACGTACGCCGACGGCCGCGTCGCACCGGGCTGGCTGTCGATCGTCCCGCCGCTGCTCTACGCCCTCGCGTTCTTCGGCATCGTGATCCTGCTCGCGACCCGCATGGTGACGGTGGTCGTCGAGGAGAAGGAGAACCGCATCTCCGAGATGATCCTGACCGCGGTGACGGCCGGTGACCTGATCCGGGGCAAGGTCCTCGCCATGTTGCTCGTCGGGCTCGTGCAGGTCGGGGTCGTCGTGCTGCCGGGGCTCGCGGTCGCCCTGGTCGCACTGCCCCTCGTCGCGTCGCGGCTCGGCGGCCTGACGGTGGACCCGTGGCGGATGGTCGTCGGTGCGCTGCTGCTCGTCGGCGGGGTGCTGCTCGCCTGCGGGCTCTTCGTCGCCGTCGGCGCTGCGGTGCCCTCGATCAAGGACGCCTCGACGCTGCAGTCCGCCGCGATCTTCGCCCTGATCATCCCGCTCTACGCGGCGTTCTTCGTGATGACGACGCCGTCGTCGCCGGTGGCGGCGTTCTTCACGTACTTCCCCACCTTCACGCCGATCACCGCCATGGTCCGGAACGCCGTCGGATCGCTGTCCGTCGTCGAGTCCGTCGTCTGCATCGTCGAGGTGTTCGCCGTGGCCGCGGTGCTGCTCTGGTTCGCCGAGTACCTGTTCCGCCACTCGGTGGCGCAGTACGGGTCGAAGGTCACGGTGCGGCAGATCGCCGGCTGGCGCCGGGGCCGAGCCCGGGCACGCTGACGCGGTCCGACGGACACGGGTCGTCGACGAGCCGACGGGCTGACGGGCCGACGGGTGCAGGCGGCGGCACCGCTCGTGGGTCAGCCGCGGACGAGCGCCTCGTCCACGTCCCAGGCCACGGCTTCGGGCTCACGCCAGCCGTGCCGGAGCGTGTGCACGGCACGGTCGTACTCGACCAGGACGTCGAGGTACGGCCGGACGAGCATCTGCAGCTGGAGTCCCTCGTAGACCGCGAGCAACTGGGTCGCGGCCTGGTGGGCGGGGATGCCGATGGTCTCCAGACCGGCGTCGACGTCGCGCTGCAGCCCGACGGTGAGCTCCTCGACGTACTCCTCGAAGCGTTTGCGGAAGAAGCCGGCGAAGTCCCGTTCGGACGCGGCGAGGGTCACGACGCCCGCGAGCACCCGGACGAGACCGGGGTCGGCGACGTCCTCGGCCAGGGTCATCCGCACGTGCTCGAGCGTGCACCGCGGCACCGACGACCGGCGGGATCCGCGGAGCTGCAGCCAGCGGTCGTAGACCACCAGGAGCAGTCCGTCCCAGGTCGGGAAGAGCCGGTCGACGACCGTGCGGTCCACGCCGCAGGTCTCGGCGACCGTACCGACGTCGACCTCGTGGAACGGGTGCAGCCGGTAGGCCCGGATCGCCCCGCGCACGATCCGCTCGGCCAGCGACGCGTCGTCCTCGACGGACCCGCCGTGCATGTCTGCCATCCCGACAGTCCACCGCACCCGGCCCCGGCGTGTCTCCACCCAGTGCGGGGGTCAGGCAACACCTGTCGAGCGCGTCAGCCCACCGTCACCGGCGCCGCCGAGGGCTTGCGCCCCTGCTGTACCCAGACGAAGAACCCGGTCAGGGTGAAGGCGCCGTAGAAGACGTACATGAGCCCGGACGCGTAGTAGCCGGCCGAGAAGAGCAGCGGCACCCCGACCAGGTCGACCGCGACCCAGATCAGCCAGAACTCGACCCAGCCCTTCGCCATGCCGTACGTCGCCAGCACGGACCCGACGAAGATCCAGGCGTCGCTCCAGACCGGCTCGTACGAGCCGAGGGCCCCGAACACGGGCGTCAGGACGGCGGTGCCGCCCACCAGCGCCAGCACCAGCAGCCCCCGGGTCGACCAGGAGGCCCACCGCGGCTCGACGACGGTCGTCGCCTCGTCCGCGCGGTGCGTCCACCGGTACCACCCGTAGACGCTGACGACGATGAACATGACCTGTCGGCCGGCCTGGCCGAGCAGGTTCACCGGGTTCGGGGTGTCGAAGAGCGCACCCATGAACACCGTGAAGAGCAGGGCGTTCCCGAGGATCCCCACCGGCCACGCCCAGACCCTGCGACGCATCCCGCCGAGCGCACTGAGCAGCCCGAACACGTTGCCGATCACCTCGCGCCAGAGCACGGTCTGGTCGCCGATGACGAGCTGCGCGTCGAACAACCACCGCACGATGCCCATGGGCCCTCCTCGTTCCGAGACCGTGCAACCGTACGGGCAGCGGGCGCATTCCTCCGGCCGCGCGACCCCGTGTGACGTGCCGGTCTAGGCTCGGGCAGCGTGACGGACGGGCTCGTGGAGGACGCGGTGCGGCGAGTGCAGACCCTGCTCGACCACGCGGCCGCGCGCCTGCGGGCAGCCGGCGTCCGCGACGAGGCCCTCGGCGAGTACGTCGAGCCCCGCGCCGTCCTCGGGATCCGTCGGGAGCCGACGATCCGCTCGCTCGGCCGGGTCTGGCGCGTCGGAGCCCTGCTGCTCGGATCGTCCTCCGAGACCGCCGGCGGGGTCTGGGCGACCGGGCAGATCACCCGCGTGACCGACCCCGGACGCCAGCAGTTCGTCTCGGTCTCCGCCGAGGTGCGCCGCGCCTACCGGGCGGCCGCGGCGAAGGGGCACTTCGCCGCGGGCGACACGGTCAACCACGGCGCGGTGCCGATCCCGCTCGACGACTCGCTCGTCGGGGCCGATGGTGTGCTCGCCGTGGTCGACGGCGAACCGGTCGTCCGCTGGTCCCCCACCTCCGGGACCGCCGTGCCGCTCGAGGACTACCTGCGGGACCGGGTCGCGCTGCTCGTGGACCCGCCGAGGGGCGCGACCGACTGAGCTGCGTCCGACGCAGGTCGGACGGTCAGGCTCCTCCGGAGTCGGACTCCCGACGCCCCGCCGCCACGCGGTCGAGCCACTCCGCCAGGACAGCGCGCTCGGCTGCCGTCAGTCGGTCGAGTTCCTCGACGCCGGCGCGCAGGGTCGACGCCGCGGTGCGGAGCGCCCGGTCGGGACCGGCGACGACGTCGCGCTCGGGGACGACGACCTGCGCCTCGACCGCGGCCCAGACCGTCTCGGCCAGGGCAGGGTCGCGTCGGCCCTCCGGTTCGCCCAGGATCGCGAGCACGGCACCGGTACCGGCCGCGTGCACCAGCCGGACCGCCTCCGACGCCCCGACGAGGAGACGTCCGGCCACCGCGACCCGTCGCAACCGTTCCTCGAGCACACGCAGCCCGGCCGCAACGGCGGGTGACCCTCGCCCGCGACGCGGGTCGCTCATGATGACGAACAGGTCGGGGTTGGCGAGCCCGAAGGCGATGGTCGCGTCCCATCCCGCGCGGAGCGCCTCGACCGGGTCCGTCCCGTCCGCTCCGGCGGCGTCGACCACCGCGGCCTTCTCGGCGCTGAACACCGTCATGACGTGCTCGGCGACCGCGTCGAGCAGTCCGTCCTTGTCCCCGAAGAGCCGGTAGATCGTGGGCGCCTGCACTCCTGCCCGTGCGGCGACCGCTCGCGTCGTCACCGCGTCGACACCGCCGTCGTGGAGGAGCTCCGCAGCGCCGACCACGATGCGCTCGCGGACGTCGCGACGGGAGTCGATCGCCGGTGCGGTACTGGTCACGGATCAACGCTAACAGGTGCTTGCTTCCACCGAAAACCAGCGCTACGGTTCTCGTGTTTCCACCGCTAACACGAACGAGGCCACCATGATCACGATCACCGGAGCGACCGGCGCACTCAACGGCGCCACCGCCGACCACCTCCTCGACCACCTCCCGGCATCCCGGCTCACGGTGGTGACACGGGACCCCGCACGCGCCGCGCGGTTCGCCGAGCGCGGCGTGACGGTGCGTCACGGCGACTACGACGACCCGGCGGGCCTGGTCGAGGCCTTCGCCGGCTCGGACCGCCTGCTGCTCGTCTCGTCGAACGACCCGGGAGGGGACACCGTCCGGCAGCACCGGAACGCCGTGCAGGCCGCGGCGAGCGCCGGCGTCGGACACGTCTTCTACACGAGCCACCAGGGCGCGGGAGCGGCGTCCCCGTTCGTGCCGGCACAGCACCACGCCGCCACCGAGGACCTGCTCGCCGAGTCGGGCCTCCGGTGGACCTCGCTCCGGAACGGCTTCTACGCCCACAGCCTGCAGTGGCTGCTGGGGCCGTGGCCGGAGACGGGGACGGTCGCCCTGCCGGCAGACGGACCGGTGTCCTGGACCGCCCGTGAGGACGCAGCCGAGGCGGCCGCCGCCCTGCTGCTGCAGGAGACGCCGGCCGAGGGACCGGTGACCGTCACCGCAACCGCGGCACCGACCTTCGGGGAGCTCACGGACCGGCTGGCCGAGCGCGTCGGTCGCGACGTCGGCTTCCGGCTCGTCGACGCGGAACAGTGGGTCGGCGGCGCCGTCGCGGCGGGGCAGGACGAACGCATGGTCCGGTTCCTGCTCGGCATGTACGAGGCAGCGGCCGGAGGGTGGTTCGCGGGGACGGACCCGACGCTCCGGACGCTGCTCGGCCGCGAGCCGAGGTCTGCGGACGACGCACTCGACGCCGTCGTCGCCGGCACGCGCTGAGCGGACGCCGTCGTGCCGGTCGGCCTGCCGCGAGCGCGACGCCCCGGCCGACCGGCCGACCGGCATCAGTGGCGCGACCGCGCGGTGAGCCACTCGTCGAAGGACGGTCCGACCACCTCCGTACCCACGTCCGGCAGGAGCGCACCGTCGCGGAACGCGCGCCCCAGCCGACCGGGGATGCGGAGCGGCAGCGCACGGACGCCGGGAGCGGGCAGCGACTCCGTCATCGCCAGCAGTGTCGTCCGCCGCGGCCCGGCGACCTCGACGCGTCGCTCCCTGCGCTCACCCGAGACGACCTCTGCCACGACGGCGGCCACCGCGGTCAGCGCCACGGGAGCGATCGTCATCGCCGGGACCAGCGCGACGCGACCGACACCGAAACGCTCCGCGTTCTGCTCCGCGAACTCGTGCCACTGCGTCGAGCGCACCACCGACAGCTCGGCACCGGTCGTCGCGGCGGCCCGTTCCTGCGCTGCCTTGCCGGCGAAGTAGCCGTACCCCTGCACCTCCGGACGCTCGCACCCGAGGACCGAGAGCAGGACGTGCCGCGCCCCGACCGCTGCGGCAGCCGAACCGACCGCGGTGGTCGACCGGACGAAGAAGTCGGTGGCTCGTCGGCGGCTCGTCGTGAAGCGACCGGTGGCCTCGACCACCACGTCGGCGCCCCCGAGCACAGCCGCGACGTCGTCGCGCAGGACGTCGAACCCCGTCCGCCGCGACGACACCTGCACCGCCCAGCCCCGCGCGGCGATCGCCGCTCCGATCGCTCGACCCGATGCTCCCCCGCCGACGACGACTGCGCGCACGACACCCTCCCGATCAATCCTCTACAGATGTAGAGAACAGTACGATGTCCTGGCCGAGAGGGGAAGCCATGGGACGACGCGACGACCTCGCCGACGCGGCGGTCCGTCTCGTGGCGCGCGGCGGCGCGCGGTCACTCACCCACCGCGGCGTCGACACCGAGGCAGGGGTCCCGCCCGGGTCGACGACGTACTACGCGTCGACCCGGCACGCACTGCTCGCGCTGGTGGCGGCGCGGATCACCGAGCAGCTGGCGTCCGACGTCGCCGGACTCCAGCTGCCGGAGGACCCGGACGACGCCTCGGTCGTCGCGGTCGCCACCGGGTTCCTCGACGCACTCGCTGCTCGCGGCGATGCACAGGCCGCCCGGCTCGCGCTCCTCGTCGAACTGCGCGACGACCCCGGACTGCGTGCTCCCCTGACCGGCGCCGACCCGGTGCGTGACGACCTCGTCCGAGCGGCACGGACCCTGCTCGACGGCATCGGCGTCGTGGACCCGGACGGCTCCGCACGGGACCTCGTCGGGATCGTCGACGCCCTGCTGCTCTACCGGGTCGGCGCGGTCGCCGCCGTCGATCCGACCGCGGTGCTCACGGCCTACGTCGCCGGGCTCCCGCGGAGGTGAACCCCGCGGTGATCAGGCGCCGAGCCGGTCGACCACCGCAGCACGGGCCATCGCGTCGACACCGTCGCCGAGCGCTCCCCTGCTCACCGACCAGAGAGCGGACTCGACCAGCCGCGCCGTGCACCAGGCGGCGATGCGGTCCGGGGACTGGCCGGTCGTGTCCGACAGCACGGCGACCCGGTGCCGGACGGCGCGCAGGGGGTCGCCCGTGCGGAAGGGGTCGTCGACCTGCACGAGCACCGGGCTCAGGTCGTAGGCCGGATCGCCGACCATCGGCTTCGGGTCGATGACGAGCCACGGCGCCCGGACCGCCGCGAGCACGTTGCCGGGGTTCGCGTCCCCGTGCACGACCACCGACCGTGGGGCGCCGCGGGGCAGGGTGCGGAGCAGGTCGGTGCCACGGCGCACGAGTCCGGGGTCGAACGGAGGCGCGAGTTCGAGCATCCGGGCATCGGCGAGCGCCGCCCACTCCGCGGCGACGTCGGCGACGGACTCGAACGGGTGGTCGTCCGGGATCCCGGTCGCCCAGAGCCGCGTGAGCAGACCACCCGCGGTGCGCAGGCGCTCCTCGGCCGGCACGTCGTCGCGCTGCACGAGGCGGGTGCCGGGGTCGCAGCGCTCGAGCAGCAGCACGAAGGGGTCGTCCGGGTCCACGGCGAGCAGGCGGACCGCCCCGGCGCCGTCCCACCACCCGAGCGCTGCTGCCTCGTGCTCGGCCTCGCGGTGCGGCAGGGACAGCTTGAGGACGGCATCGCCGCCGTCGGGCAGCCGCACTCGGACGACGTGCGAGACGCTGCCGCCCGCGTACGGCTCGCCGGGGCGCAGGTCCCAGCGCTCGACCGCGCGGGCGAGCAGACGCGGGACGGACGCACGCCAGTCCTGCTCGGTCGGCCACATGCTCGGAGCGTACCGAGCGCCGGGACGGGGGTGGCGGGGCGGGGGCGATCCGGGCCTCCAGTCCGACCCCCGAACGGGGTACGCACTTGTCCGCCGCAGCACCGACTGCCGCGGCGTCCGGGCGGGTCTACCGTCTGTTGCGGGCGGCAACGGGGCCGTCCGACGACGAATCGAGCATCATGCAACGACGGATGAGCACGCTCCTCGCGACGATCACGGCGGTCGGACTGGTCGGCGCCCTGGCGCCGGCCGTGCAGGCACAGGCAGCCGTGCCGACCAGCGACACCCCGGACCTCGGCAGCAACGTCAAGGTCTACAGCCCGTCGACACCGACCTCGACCATCCAGGCCGACGTGGACGCGGCGTTCGACTCGCAGCTCCGCAGCAGCGGGGCGCAGTTCGGCTCGCAGCGGTACGCCTTCCTCTTCAAGCCGGGCAGCTACGGTCGGCTCTGGGCGAACCTCGGCTTCTACACGTCCGTGGCCGGCCTCGGCAAGAACCCGGACGACGTCCGGATCAACGGTGCGATCAACGTCGACTCCGGGTGGAACGCCGGTGACGAGAAGAACGCGACGCAGAACTTCTGGCGGTCGGCGGAGAACCTGTCGGTCGTCCCCGAGGGCGGCACCGACCGCTGGGCGGTGTCGCAGGCCGCACCGATGCGGCGGGTCCACGTCAAGGGGAACCTGACGATGGGACCGTCGAACCAGGACGGCGGTCAGGGCTACTCGTCCGGTGGGTACATCGCCGACTCGAAGGTCGACGGCACCGTCACCAGCGGGTCCCAGCAGCAGTGGTACACCCGGAACTCCTCGCTCGGCAGCTGGCAGGGCGGGAACTGGAACATGGTGTTCTCGGGGGTGCAGGGCGCTCCCGCGAACGACTTCTCGAAGAGCTGGACCACGCTGTCGACCACGCCGGTGACGCGTGAGAAGCCGTACCTGTACATCGACTCGTCGAACAAGTACCACGTGTTCGTGCCGTCGCTGCGGACGAACTCCACCGGGGTGACGTGGCCGAACACGCCGGGGACCGACATCCCGATGCGGAACTTCTACGTCGCACACCCCGGTGACAGCGCGACGACGATCAACAGCGCGCTGGCGCAGGGGCTGAACCTGTTCTTCACCCCGGGCACGTACCAGCTGGACGCCGCGCTGAACGTCACGCGTCCGGACACCGTCGTCACGGGCATCGGCTTCCCGACGCTCGTGCCGACGAAGGGCAACGCGGTCCTCACCAGCTCGGACGTCTCGGGTGTGAACGTCTCGAACCTCGTGGTCGACGCGGGGACGACGAACAGCGCGCAGCTCGTCCGACTCGGCACCGGCGGCTCGCACGTCGACCACGCGTCGAACCCGCAGAGCATCCAGGACGTGTTCTTCCGCGTCGGGTCGAGCATCCAGGGCAAGGCGTCGACGACGCTGCAGGTCAACGCGGACGACACGCTGGTCGACCACATCTGGGCGTGGCGGGCCGACCACGGCGGAGCGGCCACTGGGTGGAACGTCAACACCGGCGCCACGGGTGTCGAGGTGAACGGGGACGACGTCCTGGCGACCGGGTTGTTCGTCGAGCACTACCAGCGGTACGAGGTGCTGTGGAACGGCAACCGGGGTCGGACGATCTTCTTCCAGAACGAGATGCCGTACGACGTGCCGGACAACGCCTCGTGGCAGAGCCCGACCGGAGCCGGGTACGCGGCGTACAAGGTCGCGTCGGGGGTGTCGAACCACGAGATCTGGGGCGGTGGTGTCTACTGCTTCTTCAACACGAACCCCTCCGTGCACGCAGACCGGGCGTTCGAGACGCCGACGGGCGCGGGGATCCGGGCGCACGGGCTCGTGACGGTGTCGCTCGGTGACACGGGCACGATCTCGAGCATCATCAACGGGGTCGGTGGGGCGGTACCGACGCCGGCGGGCAACACGGCGCCGAACCGGCTCGCGTCGTACAACTGACCGGGCCGTCCGGCCGCGGCGGGGCCGTCGACGACACCGGTCGCACGACGGGCCGTCGGCGGCCGTTCCGGTCGCACGACGTGCCGCGCCCGCCGAACACGAGCGGCACGTCGTGCGACCGGAACGCGGCCGCCGGGCCAGCCCTGGCCGCCGACGCCGACGTCGGGGCACACCGGCCGTCAGCCGGGCGTCAGCCGGGCGTCACACGCCGCCGGTAGCGTCCGGGCATGGCACCCGACCACGGCAGCACCGACGCCGGCAGCACCGACCGCACCCGGCTCGTCCTCCCGGGGCAGTACGGACCGCTGTTCGACGACGGCGGCCCCGCGCTGGTGGTCGAGGCGCGCGAGTTCTTCACCGCCCGACCGATGCACCGGGCGAAGGCACACCTCTGGTTGAGCGCCCTCCGCCACCGGGTGCGGGAGCTCGGCGACCGGGCCGAGCACGTGCGGGTCGAGGGTCTCAAGGACGCCCTGGTCGGTCGGGACGACCTCGACGTGGTCGACCCACCCTCCCGCACCCTGCGCGCGCAGGTCCGGCACTGGGGCCGTGGCACCGAGATCCTGCCGAGCCGCGGCTTCATCACCGACGAGGCCGAGTTCGCCGAGTGGGCCGCCGAGCGCACCGGACGCTTCCGGATGGAGACCCACTACGAGCGGGTCCGCCGCCGCGAGGGCTGGCTCATGCACTCGGACGAGCCGATCGGCGGGAAGTTCAGCCTCGACGACCAGAACCGGGAACCACCGCCCAGGGGAGCGACCACGCTCGGGCTGCCCGATCCGTGGTGGCCGACCGAGGACGAGATCGACGACGAGGTCCGCCACGACCTCGACCGCTGGGAACACGACGGCCTCGTCCGCTTCGTCGGCAGGGACGACACCCGCCGCTTCGCCGTGACCGCCGACGAGGCCCGGCAGGCCCTCGACGACTTCGTGCAGGTCCGGCTCGGGGACTTCGGGCCGTTCGAGGACGCCACGCTGACGAACGACTGGACCATGGCGCACTCGCTGCTCAGCGTGCCGATGAACCTCGGCGTGCTCGACCCGTTCGAGGTCGTCGAGGCAGCCCTCACCGCGCACCGCGACCACGACGCCCCGCTCGCGAGCGTCGAGGGCTTCGTCCGCCAGGTCGCGGGCTGGCGCGACTACGTCTGGCACCTCTACTGGTGGTTCGGCGACGACTACGGCGCCGAGGAGAACGCCCTCGGCGCACACGAGCGGCTCCCCCGCTGGTGGCAGGAGCTCGACGCGGCCGAGATCGACGCGGTCTGCCTGTCCACCGCGATGGAGGGCCTGCACGACCACGGCTGGCTGCACCACGTCCAACGGCTCATGGTGCTCGGCAACTGGGCCCTGCAGCGGGGCTACGACCCGGTCCACCTCACGGAGTGGTTCACCGACGTGTTCGTCGACGGCACCGACTGGGTGATGCCCGCGAACATCATCGGGATGTCGCAGCACGCGGACGGCGGGATGGTCGCGACGAAGCCGTACGCCTCCGGTGGCCGCTACATCGACCGGATGTCGGACCACTGCGGCGGCTGCCGCTACGACCCGACGAAGCGGCTCGGCGAGGACGCGTGTCCCTTCACCGCCGGCTACTGGGCGTTCCTGTCGCGCACCGAGCCCGCGCTGCGGGAGAACAACCGGATGGCGCGGCCGCTGCAGCAGATGCGGAAGCTGGCGGACCTCGACGAGGTGGTGGACCAGGAGGCGCGGCGCGGCACGCCCTGACCGGCCCCGCGGTACCAGGTGCCCAGGGGCGGACGGGAGGCACGTGGCGGCGGCGCCACGTGCCTCCCGTCCGCCACCCGGTCGCCCGGTTGCGTCGGTGGGCAGGAACGGTCGGGGCGCCACCGCCCACCCGACGGTTGCTGCTCCACCGCGCGAGGGAGGCGCCCGCGTGGAGCGCACCGGTAGGGTCGGCTCGTGGCCAGCAACGACGCATTCGACGACCGCTACGACCTGCGCGAGTTCGCGCCGACGACCGACGCCGAGGGGGCGCCGACGCCGGAGACCGAGGCGTGGATGCGCGCCGTCGGGTTCGGGTTCCACGAAGCCCACCCCGACGCCGAGGGTGCCGCGCGGATGGCGTCGCACTTCCTGGAGGACCAGGAGACGTTCCTCGGCGTGTACCTGCGCGACCCGTTCCCGGGCTCGGTCGACGAGACGTGGCCGGCCGGGACCTTCACCTGGTTCCGCAAGCGCCTGACGTGGGCCGAGGGCGCCGCGATCGACACGCAGGCGATCTCGGCCGTGACGGTCCGACCGACCGAGCGTCGGCGCGGGATCCTCCGCCGCATGATGACGCACGCGCTCGAGCGCGGCGTCGCCGAGGGCTACGCCGTCGCGTCCCTCACCGCGTCCGAGGGCACCATCTACCGCCGCTTCGGCTTCGGCTGCGCGATCCGTGAGCGGGCGGTGACCGTCCGCCGCGAGCGGGCACTGCCGCTGCTCGCGCCGACCACCGGCACCGTCGCGGTCGTCACGCCGGAGTGGCTCGCCGAGGGCACCGGGCGCGCCGTGTTCGACCGGTTCGACGCACGCACCCCGGGCTCGATGGTCCGGAACGCCGGCACGTGGCCGATCGTGTTCGGGCTCCGCGACGGCGAGGGCCAGCCCGCGAAGGACGTCCGCGCCGCGGTGCACCGCCCCGACGACTCCGACGAGGTCGACGGCTACGTGACCTGGCGCGTGAAGGAGGGCAAGGGCGACACCGTCCTCGAGATCGTCGACCTGGTCTACGCGAACGATGCCGCGTACCTGTCGCTCTGGGAGTTCCTGCTCTCGATCGACCTGAACGACGTGGTGCAGTACAGCCGCTCGCGGCTCGACGACCCGATCGTCGCGGCCCTCGGCGACAACCGCGCCTACGACGTCGAGCACGAGGAGGACCACGTCTGGCTCCGGGTGCTCGACGTGCCGGCGGTGCTCAGCAGCCGGCCGTACGCGGTCGACGGTTCGGTGACGCTCGCCGTCTCCGACGCGATGGGGTTCGCGTCGGGCACCTACCGGCTCGACGTCACCGACGGGCAGGGCACGGTGACGCGCCTGTCCGACGGCGCCGACGGCGAGGCCGACCTGCGGCTCGACGTGGCGGACCTCGGCGCGGTGCTCATCGGCTCGGTGTCCCCGGTCACCCTCGCCGCGGCCGGACTCGTGCGTGCGGCGGACCCGACGGCGCCCGCGCTGCTCCGGGCGATGCTCACGCCGGCCCGCACGCCGCACGGGATCACGTACTTCTAGGCGTGCGCCGGGCGCGCCGCCCGCTGCACCACGACCAACCGGAAGCACCTCGCGCCACGGAACCCCATGGCGCGAGGTGCTTCCGGTTGTGCAGCAGCACGCCGCACCACCAAGCGCGCCGACACATGGCGAGCCGACGTTGCGCGTCGCGGGCCCGGGCTGCCGGCCGAGCGGGGACCGGCACCTACGCCCGGCGACGCACCCGTGGGTCGACGAACGCGTAGACGACGTCCACGATCACGTTCGCGGTGACGATGAGCAGCGCCGAGAACACCGTGAAGCCGACGACCACCTGCAGGTCGAGGGTGTGCACCGCATCGATGAGCAGCGCTCCGAGGCCCTGCATCGAGAACACCTTCTCGGTGATGACCGCGCCGCCGAGCAGCGACCCGAGGTCGAGCCCGAACAGCGTCACCACGGGCAGGATCGCGGTCCGGAGTCCGTGCCGCACGACGACCTGCCGCTCCCGCAGGCCCTTCGCACGCGCGGTCCGGACGAAGTCCTGCGACATCGACTCGAGCATCTCGCCGCGGGTCAGCCGCGCGTAGATGGCCGCGCTGATGAAGGCGAGCACGCACCACGGCAGCACCAGGTGCGTCACCCACCCGACCGGGTCCTCGACGAACGGCACGTACCCGCTCGTGGGCAGCCAGCCGAGGGTGAACCCGAACAGCAGGATCGCGAGCAGCCCGATCAGGTACGCGGGCGAGGACACCCCGGCGACGGCGACCGTCATGACGGCGCGGTCGGCCAGCGTCCCCCGCTTGAGCGCGGACACCGTGCCGCCCGCCACACCGGCGACGAGCCACAGCACGGCGGCCCCGACGGCGATCGACGCGGTCACGGGCAGGCGCGACGCGATGAGGTTCGTGACGCTGTCGTGCAGCTGGAACGAGTACCCGAAGCACGGTGCCGCGCACGTGATCGTGGAGGCTCCGGAACCGAAGGTGCGGCCGGCGAAGATGCCGGCGAGGTACGCCCCGAACTGCGCGAACCACGGCTTGTCGGTGCCGAGGAACGCCTGCACGTCAGCGAGCCGCTCGGGCGTGCAGGGCTTGTCGCAGATCGCCCGGGCCGGGTTCGTGGGCAGCAGCATGAACAGCGCGTAGGTGATCGCCGCGACGACGAACAGCACGACGACGGCGCCGAGGATCCGGACGGCCAGGAAGCGGACGGTGCTCATCGGTCGCCCCCGCGCGGGTCGAGGGCGTCGCGCAGGGCGTCACCGAGCACGTTGAAGGCCAGGGTGATGAGGAACAGTGCGGCTCCGGGGAAGACGAGGTACATCGGATCGGTCTGCACCCAGCCGATCGCGTCGCCGATGCTGCGGCCCCACGACGGCGTCGGCGGGTTCACCCCGACGGCCAGGAAGGACAGCGCGGCCTCGGCGCCGATCATCGACGGGATCGAGATGGTCGCGTAGACGGTGATCGTCGCGGCGAGGTTCGGCAGGAGCTGCTTTCGGATGACGTGCCAGCGCCCCGCACCCATCGCGGTCGAGGCGACGACGTAGTTCCGGCTCACGAGCGAGAGCGTCTGCCCGCGCACGACGCGGGCGACGGAGGGCCACCCGAAGAACCCGATCACGAGCACGACGAGCAGCGGCTTCGGGAACGAGGTCGGCACGACCGCGGTGAGCGCGATCATGAAGACCAGGGACGGGAACCCGAAGATCACGTCGACCACGCGCGACAGCACCCGGTCGTACCAGCCGCCGAGGAACCCGGTGGTGACACCGACGAGCACCCCGATCACGATCGACATCGCGGTCGCGGCGAGCCCGATGCCGAGCGAGGTCCGTGCGCCGTAGGTCACGATGGCGAACAGGTCCCGCCCGGTCAGCGGCTCGACGCCGAACCAGTGCTCGCCGCTCACGCCGCCGGCAGCACCGCGGGGAGCCCCGAAGTCGTTCAGTGCGTCGACGTCGTAGCTGTACGGGTTCCGCCCGGTGGCGGCGGCGATGAGCGGTGCGGCGATCGCCACGACGATGAACACCGCGATGACGATCGCGGCGGCCACGGCCCAGCGGTCCTGACGGACCCGGCGCACCACGGCGCGGAACCCGGTGGTCCGACCGGCCGACGCGGAGACGGGCCGGTCGACGACGTTCGCGGTCACGAGACCACTCCTTCCCAGGCGCGCCAGGCCTCGCGGCGGGCGGCCTGTCGCGCGGGATCGGCGACCGGGGCCGCCGCGAGCAGCATGCGCGTGTAGTCCTGCTGCGGGTGGTCGAGCACGGCGGAGGTCGCGCCGCGCTCGACGATGCGGCCGTCGTGCAGCACGACGACGTCGTCGGCGAGCTGACGCACGACGGCCAGGTCGTGGCTGATGAGCAGCATGCCGAAGCCGAACTCGTCCTGCAGGTCTGCGAGCAGGTCGAGCACGGCGGCCTGCACGGTGACGTCGAGGGCGCTGGTCGGCTCGTCGGCGATCACCAGGGCCGGTCGGAGCGCCAGTGCCCGGGCGACGGCGACGCGCTGCCGCTGGCCGCCCGACAGCTGGTGCGGGAACCGTTCGGTCCACGACGGGTCGAGCTGCACCGCGGACAGGAGCTCGCGGGCGCGGTCGGCGCGCGAGGCCGGTGTGCCCTCGCCGTGCACGAGCAGCGGTTCGGCGATGCTCCAGCCGATGGTCTGTCGCGGGTTCAGCGACGACGCCGGGTCCTGGAAGACGATGCCCACGCGGCTGCGGAGCTCGCGCAGGCGCTTCCCGCGTGCGGTGCGCAGGTCGTTGCCGTCGACCTCGACCGAGCCGTCCACGACGGGGACGAGTCCGGCGAGCGCGCGGCCGATGGTCGACTTGCCGGACCCCGACTCCCCCACCAGGCCGAGCGTCCGGCCGGCCGTGAGTTCGAGGTCGATCCCGTGCACCGTGGGGTCGCCGCGGCGTGCGTAGCGCACGGCGACGTCGCGCAGGCGCGCGACCGCGGGTGATGGCCGGGAGGCACGAGACCCGGCCCCCGACCCGGCCGCGGCCGACGGTGCGGACGCGGGGTGTGCCTCCAGGGCGGGGACCGCGGCGAGGAGCTCGCGCGTGTAGTCGGCCCCCGGGTGCGCGAAGACGTGGGCGACCGCTCCGTGCTCGACGGGGTCACCGCGGCGCATCACCAGCACCTCGTCGGCGACGTCCGCGACCACACCCATGTCGTGGGTGATGAGCAGGACGGCGAGGTCGCGTTCGCGACCGAGCCGACGCAGCAGGTCGAGGATCCCGGCCTGGACCGTCACGTCGAGTGCGGTCGTCGGCTCGTCGGCGAACAACGCGACGGGGTCTCCCGCGAGCGCCATCGCGATCATCGCCCGCTGGAGCTGCCCGCCGGACAGCTCGTGCGGGTAGGCCTTCCGGATCCGGGCCGGGTCCGGCAGCCCGGCAGCCCGGAGCAGCTCGTCGACGCGGGCGGAGACGCCCGCCCGGTCCAGGTCGGTCGGGTGCGCCCGCACGGCCTCGGCGATCTGCGTGCCGATCGCCAGCACGGGGGTGAACGAGTTCATCGGTTCCTGGAACACGACCCCGATGCCCGCACCACGGACGGCGCGCAGCTCGTCCACGGAGGCGCCGATGAGCTCGGTCCCGCGGAACCGGGCGCTGCCCGACACACGGGCGGAGGGTGGCAGGAGTCCGAGCACGCTCATCGCGCTGACGGACTTGCCCGAACCGGACTCGCCGACGAGCGCGAGCACCCGGCCGGGCGTCAGGGTGAAGGAGACGTCACGGACGACGGGCTCCGCGTCGCCGAACGCGACGCGGAGCCCCTCGACCTCGAGCAGCGGTGCACTCACTGCGAGAGCGAGACCTTGAGGTAGTTCGGGTAGGCCGGGAAGTCCGCGATGCGGAAGTTCTCGACGTTCGACCCGGCCAGGAAGGACTGCTTCGCGTAGATCAGCGGGACGACGGGGGCGTCCTCCATGATCCGCCGGTCCGCCTGCGCCCACAGCTCCTGCGCCTCGGACTGGTCGACCGTGCCGGTGGCCTTCGCGATGAGGGCGTCGACCTCGGGGTTGCTGTACTTCGAGACGTTGTACCCGCCCCCACCGATCTCCGACGAGTCGTAGAGCGGCTGGATGTTGGCGTTCGCGCTCGGGAAGTCCGGCTGCCAGCTCGACAGCGAGAGGTCGAAGTCGGTGCCGTTCGTCGTCGCCTGGGTGAACGAGTCGTAGTCGAGCGGCTTGAGCGTGACCGTGATGCCGGCACGCTTCAGGCCCGCCTGCAGGGCCTGCGCCTGGGACAGGTAGGTCGGGTCGTTCTGCGTCACCAGCGTGAGCTTCAGGTCCTCGGCACCGGCGTCCTGCAGCAGCGCCTTCGCCTTGTCGACGTCGCCCGTCGCGCCGGTCTCGTACAGGTCGTAGTCCTGGCGTCCGGCGATGCCCGGCGTCACGAGCGTCGACGCGTACTCGCCGGCGAGCGCGCCGCCGGCGGCGATGCGGAACGACTTGCGGTCGACGGCGTACTGCAGCGCCTGGCGGACCTTCAGGTCCTTGAGCGCCCCGCGCTGCGTGTTGATCGCCATGTAGGTGATCGGGCCGGCCTTGCTCGTCGCGAGGCGGTCCTGCGCAGCGGGGTTGGCGCGCACCTGGTTGAGCTCGGCGGCACCGAGGAACTGCGCACCGAACGCGTTCTTCGCGTCACCGTTGTCGGCGATCAGGCTCTGCGTCGTGGTCGACGCGTCCTGGCTCTCCTTGAAGACGATCTTCGACGGACCGGCCGTGCGGATCGCGTCGGTCTTCGCGCTCCACTCCTTGTTCCGGACGAGCGTCACCTGCGAGCCCTGCGTGTTCGACTCGATCTGGTACGGGCCGCTCGACACGGGCTTCGCGTCGTACGCGCCGGTGTCCTTGCCCTCGCCCTCGGGCACGGGCGCGAACGCCGGCATCGACGCGAGCCACGGCCAGTCGCCGTACGGGGCGTCGAGCGTGAAGACGATGGTCTTGTCGTCGGGGGTCTCGATGCTGTCGAGCGTCTTCCCCTCGAACGGGCCCTGGTAGTCGGAGCCGCCGACCAGCAGGGACTTGTGGTAGCTCAGGCCGCCGGTGAGGTTCGGCGCGAAGGACCGCTCGATCCCCCACTTGATGTCCTTCGTGGTGATCGGCGTGCCGTCCTGGAACTTCAGGCCGTCCTTGAGCGTGTAGGTCCAGGTCCTGCCGCCGTTGCTCGACTCACCCGTGGTGGTCGCCAGGTCGGGGACGACCTTCGCGGTCTTCCCGGGCTGGACGTCCCAGGTGGTCAGGCGGCGGGCGACCAGGCCCATCGAGGTGATGCCGAGGCTCTGGCTCGTCGCCGGGTCCCAGTGCAGCGCGGTCTGCGCGGTGAGGATGTCGAGCGTGCCGCCCTTGCTCGTGCCGGTGGACGCGTCGTCCGACGCGCCGCCACCCGAGCAGCCGGTCAGCACGAGGGCTGCGGCGGCGGCGACGGCCGCGGTGATCGTCAAGCGCTTGGGGCGGTGCATGGTGTGCTGCTCCTCGTGGGGGGGGTGGGGGTGTCGAGCGCCGCCGACCGGGGGTCCGGTCTGCTGCGGCCAGCGTCGTCGTGGTGGACGGGGTGTCCGTCCCGGTTCGGGTGGCCGGGCGGTCCATGGTGGCACCGGTCGGTGCGCGGACCCGAACGCTCGCGTGGTCCGGACGACATGCAACGCAACATTGCACGACGCAACAGCACAACGCCTGCGGCTCGAGCGTATTCCCGCGGCGCGCGAGGCGTCCGGTCACGCCCGACGGACGGCGACGACGGACACCGGTCGGGAGGCGCGGCGCGGCCCGTCAGGCCGTGACCGTCGTCCTCGCGGCGCGTCCGGCGATCGCTCCGACCCCGAGCGCCGAGCCGAGGAACACGACGGCGAGGATCGCCCAGCCGGCGGTCCCGAGGTCGACGGCGGTGAGGGTCACCACGGTGGGCGCGATCATCGCAGCGACCGCGTACCCGGTGCCGTACACGCCCTGGTACGCACCGATCCGGTCCGCCGGTGCGAGCTCGAAGCTCAGCGCCCACCCCGCCGCACTCGACGTGATCTCCGCGAGCGAGTGCGCGACGGCCGCGAGGACGAGCACGGCGGTCGCGGTCGCAGCCGGCACCCAGTCGTCCCCGCGGACCCACCCGGCGGCGGCCCACAGGCCGCACGCCACCGCCATGACCCACCCCGCGTGCCGCATCACCCGGGCCGCTCCCGCGACGGAGTCCGTCCCGCGGCTCAGCCGGACCTGCAGCAGGACGACGATCACGGTGTTCACGAGCAGCAGCGGCGAGACGAGCACGTCCGGGGCGACGGTGTGCTGCACGATCCAGATCGGCACCCCGACCTCGAACAGGCCGAACTGCATGCCGAACAGTCCCGTCAGGGCGGTGACGGCGAGGAAGCGCACGTCGCGGTAAGGGCTCCGGCCGGCGGGTTCCCGGCGCACGATCGTGCCGGTGTCCGTGCGGTCCGCGGGGGCCGCGTCGACGCGCGCCGCCGACAGACCCGCGACGAGGACCGCCGACGCCAGGAACAGCGCGCCGGAGAGCACCATCGTCACGCGGTAGGCCTCGCCGGTGCCGATCGCGAGCGGGACCGCGGCGAGCGCGGTGCCCACGCCGATGCCGACGTTCGTGACCGTGCGCATGGTCGCCCGGACGCGGACCCGCTCCCCACCGGGGAACGCCCGGCCGACCGCAGCGCTCCGGACGGCGCTGCCGCCCTGCTGCGCGAGGGTCACGACGGACGCCGTCGCGACGAGCGTCGGCAGGTCGTGGACGAGCACGTAGCTGATGAGCGCGAGCCCCTGCACCAGGTGCAGCCACACGAGCATCCGTCGCGCGCTGAACCGGTCCGCGAGGTGCCCGAACACGAGCGACGCGGCGACGCCGACCGCGCCGGCGACCGTGAGGCCGAGACCGACCGCGACGGCCGGGATCCCGACGATCGTGGTGAGGTACAGCGAGGTGAGCGTGAAGAAGGCACCGCGCCCGAGGGTGTCCACCAACGTGACCGTGAGCAGGCGTCGGAGCGTCGGGTCCTGTCGGACCAGGGTGCGGATCGGGACCGGTTGCGCCGTGGTGCTCACAGTCCTGTTCTCGCAGCAGCGCGGTGCTGACCAGAACGGATGTAGCGTCAGGCTTCATGATCCGCTACCGGCTCGAGCCCTCCGACGTCTCGGCGGTGCGGTTCGGCATCTCGCCGCTGTCGGAGCTCGGCCTCGGGCTGCGCGCCTTCCGAGCACCGGAGCGGTACCCCTTGCAGCGGCCGTGGCTCGAGCGCATCGCCGGCGTACTGCCCGTCCTCGACGGCCCCGTCCTCGCCGGCCTGGTCGACGAGCGCCGGTGGGTCGCGGACTTCGTCAACCCCCGTCCGGAGTCCCCGCTGGGGTCGTTCGACGACGAGCTCCGTGCCCTCGGCCGGATCTCGCCCTCCCGGCTCCGGACCGACCTCGAGCGGGTGCACGGCACCGTGCCGGACGTGTTCGTCGGGCGTCACGAGGACGTCGTCGACCGGCTCGTCCGGGCGCTCGCCACCACGTGGGAGCTCTGCTTCGCACCGTACTGGCCGCGGATGCGCCGCGTGCTGCAGGCCGACGTGACGCACCGCGGCCGGATCGCCGCGCACGAGGGCGTCGGCGCGGTGCTCGGTGGGCTGTCCGAGTCGGTGCGCTTCGACGGCCGACACGTCGACGTCCGGTTGAGCAGCCCGATCGCGCGCGACCGCCCGGTGCAGGGCGAGGGACTGACGCTCGTCCCGTCGGTGTTCGTCGTCCGCGCGTCGACGCCGATCGACGACGACATGCCCCCGACCGTCATGTACCCGGCGCGGGGGCAGGGCGCGATGTGGTCGACCGCGTCGCACCCCGACGCCGGCGCCGTCCGCGACCTGCTCGGGGGCACGCGGGCCGCGCTCCTCGACGCGCTCGGCGAGCCTGCGTCGTCGACCGACCTCGCGATGCGGTTCGGCGTCTCCACCTCGGCCGTCAACCAGCACCTGCGGGTGATGGAACGGGGCGGGCTGCTCAACCGGACGCGGTACGGCCGCGCGGTGCTGTACTACCGCAGCACCGTCGGCGACGCGCTCGTCCGACGGGAGTGAGCACGTCGGCCGCCGGGCGTGTCAGCGATCGAACAGCCCACCGAGGAAGTCGTTGCCGAGGTTCGACGCCTGCTCGCCCAGGCCGGATGCCTGCTCGCCGAGGCCGGACGCCTGCTCGCCCAGTCCGCCCAGGAACTGCTCGCCCTCGGCCGCGAAGCCCTCGACGCTGCCGCCCAGGTCCGCGAGACCGAGGTCGCCAATGCCCGAGGCGATGCCCTCGAAGTCGACACCGAGGTCGGCCGCGCCGGCCAGCACGGGTGCCGCCGCTGCGCTCACCACCGCTCCTCCGGCGACCGCCACCGCGAGACCACCGAGCACCACCGCACCGGCACCGACGGCAGCACCGCCGGCGAAGGCACCACCCCTGCCGCTGCCCGGTCGCCCGGAGCCGCCGAGCACGCGGCGGATGAGCCCGGGTCGGGACATCTCGCCGCGGGTCATCGCCCGCGCCATGCCGCCGGACGAGTCGTCCCGCAGGTGCTCGTGCGGCGGGAGCTCCGAGTTCAACCGGTCCCGAACCTGCTGCCGCTGCGCCGGGGTGAGCCGCGCGAAGGCGTCGTGGTGCACCTGCTCGATCTGGTCCGGGCTCGCCGTCCGCAGCAGGTAGTCGTACTTCGCCAGGGCGACCTTGTCGGCGTCGGCATGCCCGCCGTGCGCCTGCGGCTGCCCCGGGTGCTGCTCGGGCCGCCCGTACTGCTGCTGCGGCTGCCCGTACTGCTGCTGTCCCGGCTGCTGCTGTCCCGGCTGCTGCTGTCCCGGCTGCGGCTGTCGCGACCGGTCGTCGCCCGTCAGCTTGTCCGCGGCAGTCCGCACGATGTCACGCCAGTCGGTCCCGCCCCCGGTGCCGTGCGGGTTCTGCTGGTGGCCGGCTGCGGCGTTCCCCTGCGCGCGCTGCTTCTGCATCTGCTTGTCGATGACCTTCGAGGCCATGCCGAGGATCCGGTTGAGGTTCGCCATGCCCCAACCTTTGTGATCACACATGAGAGCACTCAGCAACCGAGCAGTGCGCCACCCGCCGATCAGGTCCGAGAGCGCTGGGAGCGACGGAGCGGCCGGCACGTCCGACTGCGGAACACAGCGACAGCCACTCCGATCCGGTGGTACATCACCGGACGGTTCGGGAGGGTGTCCTCGGCCGTGCACCCGCCGGAGCGCGGCCAGGTGGACGTGCGAGGCCCGGATCTGCAGGAACAGATCCGGGCCTCAGTTCGCCTTCCGAGTGGAAAGCCAGGGATGCAAACCCATCCCCGAGCTCAGCGCTCGGACCGATGGTAGCCGAGCCCGCTCGGCTTCGCATCCCTGGCTCGACGCTCTTCGTGTCCGCCGGCGACGACACCAGGAGGTCCTCGATGTCGCGAGACGACGACGGCCGGAACAGGCGTCACGCGCTCTGGCTGGGGATCGCGAGCTTGCTCGTGAACACCACCAGACTGCTGGTCGACCTGCTCCGCAAGGGCTGAGGATGCGGGTGCCCCTCGCCGCCACCAGCGGCGAGGGGCACCCCGTCGGTCAGGACCGCAGGCGCGTCAGGACGGCAGGCGCGTCAGGACAGCAGGCGCGCCAGGAACGCGTTGCGGAACCGCCCGGTCGGGTCGAGGTCCCGCGCGAGCGCCGCGAAGTCGTCGAGGCGCGGGTACGCCTCGCGCAGGCGTTCGACGCTCGCGGCGGAGACCTTCCCCCAGTGCGGGCGGGGATCGAAGGGCGCGAGGACCTCCTCGATCCGCTCGACCGCGGCAGCCACGGCCTCGGCGTCCCGTCGGAAGGTGAAGTGCAGCCCGACCGACTGCCGTCCCGACGAGGGCGCCAGCCATGCCGTGTCGGCGGCGATCGTCCGGACCTCGGCCGCGATGAGCAGCGGCGCGAAGAGCGGCTCGAGCGGGCGCAGCGCATCGAGCGCGGCGACGGCGTGCTCTGCGGGGACCAGGTACTCCGCCTGGATCTCGGCACCGGTGGACGGCTCGAAGGTCGACCGGAAGTGCGGCAGCCGCTCGGCCCACGGCCCGGGGACCCCGCCCTGCTCGGTGACGCTCGCGGCGTCGTTCTCCCCCGGGTGCACGGGCCCGCCCGCCCGACGGGCACCGAGCGCGACGAGGTCGACCGACGGTGCAGGTTCGTCGACGCGGTGCTTCGTCCAGACCTGTCGGGCACCGCGGTCGTCGAACGAGGTGAACAAGGACACCGAGTACGCGTCCGACACCACCCGGTCGAAGTGCTCGAGGACGGCGTCCCACGGCAGGTCGAGGTGCACGGTCGTGGCCACCTGGAACGTCGGCTCGATCGCGAGCTCGACCGCGGTGACGACGCCGAGCGCACCGAGTGCCACCCGGTGCTTGTCGAGGGCGCCGTCCGGCGACGACGCGTCGACCCGGACGACGTCGCCGGAGGCCCGGACGACCTCGAGCCCGACCACCGCCTGCGCGAGCGACGGGTTGCGGACGCCGGAGCCGTGCGTGCCGGTGGCGACCGCGCCGGCGACCGAGATGTGCGGCAGGGAGGCGAGGTTCGCGAGGGCCCAGCCACGAGCCTCCAGGCCGGCCGCCACCTGTGCGTGCGTCATGCCGGCGGCGACCCGCACCACGCGCCGGTCGGCGTCGACCTCGAGCACCGGCGGGAGGCCGGCGAGCGTGACCTGGACGGCGTCGGTGTCGGCGATCTCGTTGAACGAGTGCGTCGAGCCGAGCGCCGTCAGGCGCGGCGTGGCCGCGACGAGCTGCTGGACCGCCGCCACCGAGGTGGGGCGGTCGAGCGCGGAGGCGCGGTAGGTGACGTTCCCCGCCCAGTTGGTGCGCGTCGTCGCGGCCACGGTCACGGTCCTAGAACCCGCGGTCGAGACGGTGCCACGCCTGCTGCAGGCGGAGCTCGTCGCGGAACCCGCGAGCCGTGGTGTGCTCGTCGATGACCAGGAACTCGGTGCCGACCATGGTCGCGAGGTCCTCGACGACCTGCAGGCCGACGGCCGTCGTCATGACGGTGTGGTGCGCGGCGCCGGCGGTGAGCCAGGCCTCCGCGGCGACCGGGAACGACGGACGCGGCTCCCAGACGGCACGGCCGACCGGCAGGTTCGGCAGCGCCTCGGTCGGCGGGACGACGTCGACGACGTTCGCGGTGAGGCGGAAGCCGTCGCGCGTGTCGGACAGGGCGACCACGACGGCTTCGCCCGCGTCCGCGGTGAAGACCAGGCGCACCGGGTCGTCCTTGCCGCCGATGCCGAGCGGGTGGATCTCGAGCGTCGGCGTCGCGGTGGTGAGCGTCGGCGAGACCTCGAGCATGTGCGCGCCGAGGATCTTCTCGGCACCCGGGGTGAGGTCGTACGTGTAGTCCTCCATGAGGGAGGCACCGCCGGGCAGGCCCGCACCGGCGACGTTCATCGCGCGGACGAGGACGGCGGTCTTCCAGTCGCCCTCGGCGCCGAAGCCGTAGCCGTCGGCCATGAGCCGCTGCACCGCGAGGCCGGGCAGTTGCTTGAGCGTGCCGAGGTCCTCGAAGTTCGTCGTGAACGCAGCGGAGCCGTTCTGCTCCAGGAGTGCACGGAGGCCGAGCTCGATCGCGGCGCCGTCGCGGAGCGCCTGGTGACGGTCACCGCCGTCGCGCCGCAGCGACGCGTCGACGTCGTAGTCGCGCTCGTAGACGGCGACGAGCTCGTCGATCGCTGCCGTGTCCGCCTCGGCCTCGGCCACCGCTGCGGCCAGCTCGTTCACGGCCCAGGTGTTCACCTGCACGCCGAGCTCGATCTCCGCCTCGGTCTTGTCGCCCTCGGTGACGGCGACGTACCGCATGTTGTCGCCGAAGCGCGTCAGCTTCAGCTCGCGGACGGCCGCCGCACCGGCCGCGGCGCGCGTCCAGTCCTCCACCCGCGAGACCACGCGCGGGTCGGACACGTGCCCGACGGCGGTCGCGTGCCGGACGCCGAGGCGGGCCAGCGCGTAGCCGAACTCGCGGTCGCCGTGCGCGGCCTGGTTGAGGTTCATGAAGTCGAAGTCGATGTCGCCCCACGGCAGCGCGACGTTCGCCTGGGTGTGCAGGTGCAGCAGCGGCTTCGTGAGCGCCTGCAGGCCACCGATCCACATCTTGGCCGGGCTGAACGTGTGCATCCACGTCGTCACACCGATGACCTTGTCGTCGGCGCTCGCCTCGATGAGCGCGCGACGGATGCCGTCGGCGTCCTTGAGCACCGGCTTCCACACGAGCTTCACGGGCAGTGCACCCGCGAGCTCCGCGTGCACGGCCTTGCTCTGCTCCTCGACCTGGCGCAGGGTCTCCTCGCCGTACAGGCCCTGCGACCCGGTGAGGAACCAGACCTCGTAGCTGTCGAGGGTGGCCTGGGGGTTCACCTGCGTCATCGCATGGCTCCTTCGGGGTTCTGTCCGTAGACGTTCTGGTAGCGATCGAAGAGTCGATCGATGTCGTCGGGGGCGATCGGCACGAGCTCCCCGCCCTGCTTCGCGATGTGCACCGTGCGTGCGACGTCCTCGCACATCACCGCCGCCTTCACGGCGTCCTTCGCGTCCTTGCCGATCGTGAAGACGCCGTGGTTCTGCATGAGCACGGCGCGGCTCCGGTGACCGGCGAGGGTGTCGACGATGCCGCGGCCGATGGAGTCGTCGCCGATGATCGCGAACGGGCCGACCGGGATCGGACCGCCGAACTCGTCCGCCATCGCGGTGATCACGCAGGGGATCTCCTCGGCGCGGGCGGCCCACGCCGTGGCGTACGTCGAGTGGGTGTGCACGACGCCGCCCACCTCGGGCATGTTCCGGTAGACGAAGGCGTGCGCGGCGGTGTCGGACGACGGGCCGTGCGCGTTGCCCCACCCCTCGGCGGGCAGCCCGTCGAGGGTGCAGACCACCTGGTTCTCCGGGGTGAGGTCGTCGCTGGAGACCCCGCTCGGCTTGATGACGAACAGGTCGGTGCCCGGCACGCGCTCGGAGACGTTGCCGCCCGTCCAGATGACGAGGCCGTAGCGGACGAGCTCGCCGTGCAGGGACGCGACGCGCTCCCGCGCCGCGGCGACCGCCGCCCTCGTCTCGTCCGTGATCGGTCCGGTCATGCGGCTGACTCCTTCTCGGTCTGGAGGCGCGCCTCGACCACGTCGGTCGGCTCGCCCTGGTCGGTCGGTGCGGGCTGCCCCGTCGGTGCGGCCTGGTCCGTCGGTGCGGCCTGGTCCGTCGGTGCGGCCTGGTCCGTCGGTCCGGCCTGGTCGCTCGCCCCGCTGGTGCGGGTCGCGGCGGCGGCGACGTCCTGCACGGGGAGGGCCGCGCGGTACCGGGCCAGGTAGTCCTGGAAGCCCGCGACGTCGCGGTCCTCGGGCTCGGCGACGTGGACCGCGTCGCCGCGGAACACCGTGTCGGCGAGGAAGTCCTCCAGCGGGCGGTCGGTGTGCTCCAGGTACGCCGCGAGCACCGCGATGCCCCAGGCGCCACCCTCGCCCGCGGTCTCCTCGAGGGCGACCGGCACGCGGAGCGCTGCGGCGAGCAGGCGCTGCGGGGCACCCGGCGTGCGGAAGAGGCCGCCGTGCGCGGTCATCCGGTCGACGGCGACCTCCTCGCCGTGCAGGACGTCCATGCCGATCGCGAGGGTCGCGAAGGCACCGTGCACCTCGGAGCGGACGAGGTTGCCGAGCGTGAAGCGGGCACCGGGGGTGCGCAGCAGCAGGGGTCGGCCGTCCTCGACGTGCGTGACCGGCTCGCCGGCCAGGTAGTTGAAGGAGAGCAGCCCGCCGGCGTCCGGGTCCGCGTCGGCGGCCTCGGCCAGCAGGGTGGCGTAGACGTCGTCGACGGGGACCGACGCGCTGCCGGTCCGTTCGCTCGTGGCCTCGGCGAACCGGCCGAAGACACGGGCCCAGGCGGCGATCTCGCTCGCACCGTTGTTGCAGTGCACCATCGCGACCGCGTCACCGGCCGGGGTCGTGACGACGTCGAGCTCCTCGTGCGGGGTCCGGAGCGCCCGCTCGAGCACGACCATCGCGAAGATGCTCGTGCCGACGCTGACGTTGCCGGTGCGCGGGGCGACGGCGTTCGTGGCCACCATGCCCGTGCCGGCGTCGCCCTCGGGCGGGCAGAACGGGACGCCGGGCTGCAGCGTGCCGGTGGGGTCGAGCCACGTGGCTCCCTCGCGGGTGAGCGCACCCGCGTCCTCACCCGCGACGAGCACCTCGGGGAGCAGGGCGCGGAGGTCCGGGACGCGGTCGCCGAGCAGGTCCTGCGTGGCGGCGAGCATCGACGCGTCGTAGTCGCGGCGACCGGGCTCCCCCGGGGCGCTCTCGACCGGGCCGGACTCGATCGGGAACATGCCGCTCGCGTCGCCGACGCCGAGGACGTCGCGGCCCGTGAGCATGCGGTGCACGTACCCGGCGAGCGTCGTGACGCCGGCCAGCTGGGCGACGTGCGACTCGTCGTCGAGCACGGCCTGGTACAGGTGCGCGACCGACCAGCGCTGCGGGACGTTGAAGTCGAGCGCGGCGCTCAGCTGCTCGGCGGCCGGGCCGGTCGAGGTGTTGCGCCAGGTGCGGAACGGGACGAGGAGGTCGCCGTCCTCGTCGAACGCCAGGTAGCCGTGCATCATCGCCGAGACGCCCGCCGCGCGGAAGGCCGTCGGGCGGACGCCGAACTGCCGCTCGACGTCGGCGACCAGGTCGGCGTAGGCCGCGCGGACACCGGTCTCGACGGCGACCAGCGGGTAGGTCCACCGCCCGTCGACGTACTCGTTCTCCCACTCGTGGGAGCCGCTCGCGATCGGTCGGAGCTGCTCGTCGACGAGCACGGCCTTGATCCGGGTGGAGCCGAGCTCGATGCCGAGTGTCGTGCGGCCGTCCTCGACCTGCTGCCGGCGGTCGTCGCTCATGTGTCCTCCCGAGACCTCGTCGTCCTGCGTGAGCGCTCACATCCTGGCACGTGAGCGCTCACGCCTGCAACGCGTCGGCGCGCCGCCCTGCTCGCGCGCGCCGGGCTCCCGCCCGCTCCCCCCGCTGCTCCCCCCGCCGAGCGGGCACGATCCGTCACGCTCGGCATCCCGCGCCGACACATCGCACCCACTCGGCGGAACGCCCGCGGCAGGTCGTGCCCGCTCGCGCAGCCGGGCTGCTCTGTCCACCGAGCCGTACCGAGCCCCACCAAGCCCCACCGAGCCCCATCGAGCGGGCCCGATCCGTCACGCTCGACATCCCTCGCCGATACATCCCACCCGCTCGGCGGCACCCCCGCGGCAGGTCGTGCCCGCTCGCGCAGCCGGGCTGCTCTCTCCGCCGAGCCGTACCGAGCCCCACCAAGCCCCACCGAGCGGGCCCGATCTGTCACCCTCGACCCCCCTCTCCGCCACATCTCGCCCGCTCGGCGACCGCACGTGGCGGGTCCTGCCCCATCCGCGACCCGGTCAGCGGAACAACCGCCCGGCGCCCGGCCGCAGGACTACGCGCCGAGGGTGCTCTCGCGGACGACGAGCGACGGGGTGACGGCCGTCGAGACCGGACTCCCTCCGGCCACGAGCTCGAGCAGCGCCCGGCCCGCGATGCGACCGAGCTCGTCGAGCCGCATGTCGACGGTGGTCAGCGGGGGCCGCGACGCGAGCGCCACCACGTCCCAGTCGTCGTACCCGGTCACGGCGACGTCCCCCGGCACCGACCGCCCGGTCTCCCGCAGTCGGTCGCACACGCCACGGGCGATCTGGTCGTTCCCGCACAGCACCGCGTCCACCGCGGACGGCTCCCGGTCGAGCAGGTCGACGGCCTGCCGCCCCCAGCGCTCGGACCACTCCCCGTGCATCGGAGCGCCCACCATCCGGTCACCGAGCACCGGGGCAGCCCCGCGCGCCCGGTCGACCGCCGACCGCGCGTCCTGCGGGCCCGTGACGACGGCGACCCGATGCCGCCCGAGTCCGACGAGGTGCGCCGCCGCAGCAGCAGCGCCGGCGGGGTCGTCGAGTGTGATCGAGACGTCCGCGGGGTCGGTGGACGGGGTCAGCGCGTAGACGACGGGCACCGGGACCGGCACCTCGATCGGCGGCCGGGCATCGGCGGAGCGGCCGGTGACGATGATGCCGTCGACGCCGCGGGCGACGAGCGACCGGAGGTAGTGGGCCTCGCGCACGTGGTCGTCGCGGGTGTCGGCGACCAGGACCATCACCTCGCCGGCGGAGAGGGCGTCCTCGGCCCCGAGCAGCACCGGCATCGTGAACCGTCCGAACGAGTCGGTCGTCACCATGCCGACCGTCCACGTCCGACCGGAGGACAGCGCACGGGCACGTGCGTCGCCGACGAACCCGAGCTTCTCCGCCGCGTCCTTGACCCGCGCCCGGGTCTCGTCGCGCAGCTGCCCGGTGTCGTTCAGCGCCTTCGACGCCGTCCCGATGGACACCCCGGCGAGCGCTGCGACGTCGCTGATGCGAGCGAGTCGGGCTCTGCGGTCCGTGGCCACGGCAACGTCCTTTCCGGCAGGGGCCCGGCCGACCGAGCCCGCGCCGATCCTAGGCGACTGCGCTCTTGTGCTGCCGCACCACCTGTCGTACGGTCGTCCCGGAAAGCGCTTTCCGCACGGACGGCCGCCAGTCAGACGCAAGGAGGCGCCATGACCACCACGACCGGAACCCCGACGGCCACCCCCGCGACGGGACGCGGGGCGCGGACCGCGACCCCGGTCCTCCCGACCGCGGGTGCACACCTGGTGTCCCGCCCGCTCCCCGCCGGCGCTGCGCGCATCACCGGGGGCTTCTGGGCACTGCGCCAGGACCGCAACGGTCGCGACGCCGTCCGCAGCGGGTACGAGCGCCTCCGCGACGCAGGGAACTTCCGGAACCTGCGCATCGCCGCGGGCGACGAGCAGGGCGAGGCGGTCGGGCCGATCTTCATGGACTCCGACGTGACGAAGTGGCTCGAGGCCGTTGCGTGGGAGTACGGCCGGGCCCCGGCCGACGACCTGCTCGAGCTGCAGCGCGAGGTGACGGCGCTCTACGCCAGGGCGCAGGCGGAGGACGGCTACCTCGACTCGGTGCAGCAGGTCCGGGGCGGGGGCGAGCGGTACGTCGACCTGAAGTGGAGCCACGAGATGTACTGCGCCGGGCACCTGTACCAGGCCGCGGTCGCGCAGCACCGCGCCACGGGTGACACCGGCCTGCTCGAGGTGGCCGTGCGGAACGCCGACCACCTCGTCCGGACGTTCGGCCCGGGTGACGACCGCACCCAGGACGTCGACGGCCACCCCGTCGTCGAGATGGGGCTCGTCGAGCTGTACCGCGAGACCGGCACCCGCGCCTACCTCGACCTGGCGCACTGGTTCGTCGACGCCCGCGGGCGCGGCATCATCGAGCGCGCCGGCGGCGAGCCGACGTACTTCTCCGACCGGGTCCCCGTCCGCGAGGCCACCACCGTCGAGGGCCACGCCGTCCGCGCCGTCTACCTGGCCGCCGGTGCCGTGGACGTCGCGATCGAGACCGGCGACACCGAGCTCCTCACGGCGAGCGAGCGCCAGTTCGCGGACATGACGGCCACGAAGGCGTTCATCACCGGCGGCCTCGGCGCCCGCTGGGACTGGGAGGCGTTCGGCGACCCGTACGAGCTCCCGACGGACCGCGGCTACGCCGAGACGTGCGCGGCCATCGGCGGCATCCAGTGGGCGTGGCGGCTGCTGCTCGCGACGGGGAAGCCCGTGTACGCCGATGCGATCGAGCGCCTGCTCTACAACGCGTTCCTGCCCGGCGTGAGCCTCGCCGGCACCGAGTACTTCTACGTCAACCCGCTGCAGCACCGCGACGGCGCGCACCAGGACGAGAACCGCTCCCCCGCCCACGGACGTCGCGGCTGGTTCGACTGCGCCTGCTGCCCGCCGAACATCATGCGCACGTTCGCGAGCCTCGACGGGTACCTGGCGACGGCGACCGACGGCGGCCTGCAGGTCCACCAGTACGCGGACGCCGACCTCGGCCCCGTCCGCGTCGCGACCGGCTACCCGCACGACGGCCGCGTGGTCGTCACGGTGACCGAGGACGGCCCCCTGGCGCTCGGACTCCGCATCCCGGCGTGGTCGGACACCACCACCGTGACCACCCCCGACGGCACCGCGACCCCGGAGCCCGGCACCCTGCACGTGGTCGAGCGCGCGTGGACGGCCGGTGACACCGTCGAGCTCGCCTTCGACACGACGCCGCACCGCTACGTGGCGGATCCCCGCATCGACGCGGCACGGGGCCAGGTGGCGATCGAGCGCGGGCCGCTCGTCTACGCCGTCGAGCAGGCGGACCAGCAGGGCTTCACGGTCGACGACCTGACGGTCGACGCGAGCGCGCCGGTAACCGAGGAGCGCCGCGACGACCTGCTCGACGGCGTCGTCACGCTGCGCGTCGCCGGGCACGCTCCGGCGCGGCACGAGCAGGCGGCGTGGCCGTACCGACGGCTGGAGCGGACGGGAGGCGCGACGCACCCCGCCGACGCCACCCCCGTGACCGAAGCGGCCGGCTCCGCGACCGCGGCCGGTCCCGCCGGGGCGACCCCCGTCACCGACGCGGCCGGCTCCGCGACCACGGCCGGTCCCGCCGACGCGACCACCGGCCTCCAGGCCGTCACCGCGACCGCCGTGCCGTACTACGCCTGGGCGAACCGCGGCCCCGCACCGATGCGCGTCTGGCTGCCGCTCGCCCACTGAGCGCGGCACCGCCCAGGTCGCACGACGTGCCGTCCGTCCGTGCGATGGACGGCACGTCGTCCGACCGGGACGACCGCTGGCGGCACGTCGTGCGACCGGGACGACCGGCGCCGCCGCTCAGGCGGAGCGCCGCACCACGAGCTCGGGCAGCAGCAGCGTCTCGTCGAGGGGCTCCCCCTCGACGACGGCCCGGACCGCCTCGAGCACCCGCTGCCCCATCGCCATGAAGTCCTGGCGCACGGTGGTGAGCGGCGGGGTGAAGTGCGCGGCCTCGGGGATGTCGTCGAACCCCACCACGGCGATGTCGTCCGGCACGCGGAGTCCCTCGTCGGCGAAGGCGTGCAGCACCCCGAGCGCCATCTGGTCGTTCCCGGCGAAGACCGCGTCGACCGCGTGCACGTCGATCGTCCGCGCCGCCGCGAAGCCGCTCGCCGGGGTCCAGTCGCCGTCGAGCACGACCGGTTCGAGTCCGGCGTCGCGCATGATCCGCCCGTAGGTCTCCCGGCGGACCTCGGACTCCTGGGACACCGCGGGTCCGGCGATGTGCACGACCCGGCGGTGCCCTCGGGCGAACAGGTGCTCCATCACGAGCGTGGTGCCCGCGGCCTGGTCGATCGCGACGGCGGCGACACTGCGTGCCGCCGGGGTCCGGACGGCGTCGCGCTGCACGGCGTTCGCGACGACGACCGGCACGGTGACCGGGATCGTCAGCGACGCGAGCGCGTCGAGCACGCGGTTGTCGGCGGCGACCAGCACGATCGCGGCGACGTCCTGCGCGAGCAGCGTGGTGAGCGCCCCGGACAGGTCCACGGGGCGCGGGTCGTCCGGCAGCGTCGAGAGCAGCACGTGGTACCCGGCCGACCGCGCGGCACGCTCGAAGCCGACCGCGGTGCTCGACGGTCCGTACAGCGCGTCGCCCGCGGTGATGATGCCGAGCGCGCGACTGCGTCCGCCGGCGAGGGCGCGGGCGGCGGCACGCGGACGGTAGCCGAGCTCGGCGACGGCGTCGGTGACCTGCGACCGGTAGGCGTCGCGGACGGTCGGATCGCCGTTGATCACGCGGGAGACGGTCTGGTGGGAGACCCCGGCGCGCTCGGCGACGTCGAAGATCGTCGGGGCCTTCCGGCGTCTGCCGCCGGGACCCCCGAGCGCGGTCGTTGTCGTCACGTGGCCGAGCGTAGCGTCCGGTCCGCTCGGCGCAACAACATCTCGGAACGGTCACGACGAGTTGACACCCCGGTACGGAACCCTCAGTATGTGAGCGCTCACACGAGCACATCCCACGGGGCACAGCAGCCCCAGCACCCGAGCGCGTCGAGGACGACGCGAGAGGAACAGAGGTACTTCGATGATGAAGCGCAGGATCATCGCGGGGGTCGCGGCCCTCGGCATCGCGTTCTCCCTGGCAGCATGCTCGGCCGGCGGCCGTGCGTCCACCGAGGGCGGCGGCGACACCGCGGACGGCAACAAGGGCGCCCTCGTCGGCGTCGCGATGCCGACCAAGGTCTCCGAGCGGTGGATCAAGGACGGCAACGCCGTCAAGAGCGACCTCGAGAAGGCCGGCTACAAGGTCGACCTCGAGTACGGCGACAACAAGGTCCAGCAGCAGGCCCAGCAGGTCAGCAACATGATCACCAAGGGCGCGAAGGTCCTGATCATCGCGTCGATCGACGGTGGTGCACTCTCCGACCAGCTCGACGCCGCCGCCAAGGCCGGCATCAAGGTCATCTCGTACGACCGCCTGCTCACCGGCAACAAGAACGTCGACTACTACGTGTCGTTCGACAACTACAAGGTCGGCGTCGACCAGGCCACCTCGCTCCTCACGGGGCTCGGCGTGCTGGACGACAAGGGCGAGAAGACCGGCAAGAAGGGCCCCTTCAACATCGAGGTCTTCGCCGGCTCGCTCGACGACAACAACGCCGGGTTCTTCTTCAACGGCGCGATGGACACCCTCAAGCCGTACCTCGAGGACGGCACGCTGAAGATCGGCTCCGGCCAGGACCAGCTCTCGCAGGCCGCCACGCAGCAGTGGGACCCGGCGACCGCCAAGGCCCGCATGCAGAACCTCGTCGCGTCGACGTACTCCGGCGGCACGAAGCTCGACGGCGTGCTCTCGCCCTACGACGGCATGTCGATCGGCATCATCTCGGCCCTCCAGGGCGCCGGCTACGGCTCGGGTGACCGTCCGCTGCCGATCGTGACCGGCCAGGACGCCGAGGCCGCCTCGGTCAAGTCGATCATCGCGGGCCAGCAGTACTCCACCATCTACAAGGACACCCGCAAGCTCGCGAAGCAGTCCGTGACGATGGCCGAGGACCTGCTCTCCGGCAAGACCCCCGAGGTCAACGACACCAAGAGCTACGACAACAAGGTCAAGGTCGTCCCGACCTACCTGTTCCAGCCCACGGTGGTGACGAAGGCCAACTACAAGGAGGTCCTCGTCGACAGCGGGTACTACACCGAAGCCGACCTCAAGTAGGACGCAACCATCCACAGGACTGGAGGCGCGGTGCACCCCCGCACCGCGCCTCCAGTCCGTCTCCACCCGCGCCCAGGCGCGGACGACGGAAAGGCGGTCCACATGGCGGACACCATCCTCGAGATGCGGGACATCACCAAGACCTTCCCCGGTGTGAAGGCGCTCCAGGGCGTCTCGATCGAGGTCGAGCGCGGTCAGGTCCACGCGATCTGCGGCGAGAACGGCGCCGGCAAGTCGACCCTGATGAAGGTGCTGTCGGGCGTCTACCCGCACGGCTCCTTCGACGGCGAGATCCTGCTCGACGGCAAGCCGGTGCAGTTCGGTGACATCAACGGCTCCGAGAAGGCGGGCGTGGTGATCATCCACCAGGAGCTCGCCCTCAGCCCGTTCCTGTCGATCGCCGAGAACATCTTCCTCGGCAACGAGCGCGTCAAGGGCGGGCTCATCGACTGGAACCAGACGAACCTCGAGGCGGCGGCGCTGCTCAAGCGCGTCGGGCTCAGGGACAACCCGGTCACCAAGGTCACGGACATCGGTGTCGGCAAGCAGCAGCTCGTCGAGATCGCGAAGGCGCTCTCGAAGGAGGTCCGGCTCCTCATCCTCGACGAGCCGACCGCCGCGCTGAACGACGACGACTCGGAGCACCTGCTCGAGCTCATCCGCTCGCTGCAGGCCGAGGGCATGACGGCGATCATCATCAGCCACAAGCTCAACGAGATCAAGGCGATCGCGGACAAGGTCACGATCATCCGCGACGGCAAGACCATCGAGACGCTCGACATGCACGCCGACGACGTCTCCGAGGACCGGATCATCCGCGGCATGGTCGGTCGCGACCTGTCCAGCCGCTACCCGGAGCGCGAGCCGAAGATCGGCGAGGAGCTCCTGCGCATCGAGGACTGGACCGTCCACCACCCGCTCGACGGCTCCCGCGAGATCATCCACCAGGTGAACCTGAACGTCCGCGCGGGCGAGGTCGTCGGCATCGCCGGCCTCATGGGCGCCGGCCGCACCGAGCTCGCGATGAGCGTCTTCGGGCACTCGTACGGCACCGGCATCTCCGGCACCGTCTACAAGCGCGGGGTGCCGATCAAGACGAACACGGTGACCCGGGCGATCGACAACGGCATCGCCTACGCCACCGAGGACCGCAAGCGGTACGGCCTCAACCTCATCGACGACATCAAGCGGAACATCTCCGGCTCGGCACTGGGCAAGCTCGCCGACTGGGGTTTCGTGAACGCCTCGAAGGAGACCACCGTCGCTGGCGGCTTCCTGAAGAGCATGAACATCAAGGCGCCGAACGTCGACGCCGTGACGGGCAAGCTCTCCGGCGGCAACCAGCAGAAGGTCGTCCTGTCGAAGTGGATGTACGCCGACCCGGACGTGCTCATCCTCGACGAACCGACCCGCGGCATCGACGTCGGCGCGAAGTACGAGATCTACACGCTCATCAACGACCTGGCCGACCAGGGCAAGGGCGTCATCGTGATCTCGTCCGAGCTGCCCGAGCTGCTCGGGATCTGCGACCGCATCTACACACTCTCCGAGGGCACGATCACCGCTGACGTGCCCCGCTCCGAGGCCACGCCAGAGGTCCTCATGCAGTACATGACCCAGGAACGGGAGACCCCAGTCAATGAACGCGCTTAAGTCCGCCGCCGGCTACCTCACCGGGCAGCTCCGACAGATCGGCCTGTTCATCGCGCTGATCGTCATCGTCATCTTCTTCCAGGTGGCGACGAACGGCATCACGCTGGCCCCGATCAACGTCTCGAACATCATCGTCCAGAACAGCTACATCCTGATCCTGGCGATCGGCATGGTCATGGTGATCATCGCCGGCCACATCGACCTGTCCGTCGGGTCGGTCGTCGCCTTCAGCGGTGCGATGGCGGGCGTCATGATCACCCAGTGGGGCCTCCCCTGGCCGGTCGCGGCGCTCCTCTGCCTGGTCGTCGGCGCCCTCGTCGGTGCCTGGCAGGGCTTCTGGATCGCGTACTTCGGCATCCCGGCGTTCATCGTGACGCTCGCCGGCATGCTCGCGTTCCGCGGCGCCACCCAGATCGTGCTGCAGAACCAGCAGATCTCGCCCTTCCCGGAGGGCTTCCGCTCGCTCGGCTCCGGCTTCCTGCCGTCGTTCGGCACCACGGGCTACGAGCCGCTCACGATGATCCTCGGCATCGCGGCCGCCGCCGTCATGGTGATCTCGGCCTTCCGGGGCCGCATCACGCGTCGCAAGTACCAGCTCGAGAGCGAGCCGTTCGCCTGGTTCATCGTGAAGACGGCCTTCGGCGCCGCGCTCGTGATCTACGTGGCGCTGCTCCTCGCCAGCTACAACGGCACCCCGATCGTGCTCGTCGTCCTCGGTCTGCTCGTGGTCGTCTACTCGGTCGTCATGCGCAGCTCGGTGTTCGGTCGCCACGTGTACGCGATCGGTGGCAACGCCCTCGCCGCGCAGCTGTCCGGCGTCAAGACCAAGCGCGTCACGTTCCTGCTCTTCGTGAACATGGGCGTCATCGCGGCCCTGGCGGGCGTGGTCTTCACGGGCCAGCTCAACCTGGCCGCCCCGGGTGCCGGCAACGGCTTCGAGCTCGACGCCATCGCGGCCGTGTTCATCGGTGGCGCCGCCGTCACCGGCGGCATCGGCACGGTGCCGGGTGCGATCGTCGGTGGTCTCATCATCGGCATCCTGAACAACGGCATGTCGATCCTCGGTGTCGGCACCGAGTTCCAGTCCCTCATCAAGGGCCTGGTGCTGCTCGCCGCCGTCGCGTTCGACGTGTTCAACAAGCGCCGGGCGGCGTCCGCCCGCAAGTAGCGGTCGATCCCCCTTCGCCGAGGCTCGGGTCGGCGGACAGTTCCGTGGTCGTGGGACCGCGGAACCGTCCGCCGGCCCGAGTCTCGTTCTGTACGCGGAAGCGTCAGGCGGTCAGGACGGCCCAGGCGGCGGCCGGGAGGCGCAGGGTGCCGTCCCGCAGGTCGCCCCCGCCCGCCTCGACCCGTGTCGCGTCGGCCGCGGGCACCTCCACCGGGTCGTCGGCCAGGTTCAGGGCGGTCACCACCGCGGCGTCGGCCGTCGCGGTGCGCAGGACCACGGCCGTGTTGGTCAGGTGGACGACGTCGGTGTGCGCCCGGTGCAGCCAGGGGTTCCGCCGACGCAGGGCGACGAGGGCCTCGTGCGCGTGGGTCAGGTCGTCCGGCTCGGGCGGCGTCGCGGGCAGCTCCGGACGGACGGCGTCGTCGCCACCCTCGCGTTCCTCCTTGACCCCGGTCCAGCCGTACTCGTCCCCCGCGTAGACCACGGGGGTGCCGGCCACGGTGAACAGCACCGCGGCGGCGTGCCCGGCGAACCGCTCCCCCACCGCGCTCGCGATCCGCGTCACGTCGTGGTTGCCGACGAACGTGGTGGGGACGAACGTCGCGAGCAGGGCATCGTGCCGCTCCACGGCGTGTGCCAGCTCGAAGCAGTTCCGGTCGGCGATCCCGTGCCAGACCGCCTGCCACAGCTCGTACTGCGTGGTGGAGTCCATCGTCGACGCCGCGACGATCGCAGCTGCGTCACCGTGGATGACCTCGCCGCTGAACCAGGCGTCGGGGTACTGCTCGCGCACCCGCGGCAGCACCCGTGCCCAGAACGACGGCGGCACGGCGTACGCGGCGTCGAGCCGCCAACCGTCGACCCCGCGGGCGAGCCAGTAGGTCATCACCTCGACCACCAGGTCCTCGGCGGCGCGGCCCTCGTGGTCGAGCGCGACGAGGATGTCGTGCCCCTCGAAGTCGCGGACCGGCACGGGGTCCCCTGCCTGCCAACCGGACCGTTCGACCGCGAAGAGCTCCGCGGTCGGGGCGTCCGGGCCCTGTTCCTCGAGCGCACGGAAGGCGGGGTGCTCGCGCCCGACGTGGTTGAACACGCCGTCGAGCACGACCCGGACACCGCGCTCGTGGGCGGCCCCGACCAGCGCGACGAGGTCGGCCTCGTCGCCGAGTCGGGGGTCGACCCGGAAGTGGTCGACGGTGTCGTACCCGTGCGTCGAGCTCGCGAAGACCGGCCCGAGCAGCAGGCCGTTCAGCCCGAGGGCGACGACGTGGTCGAGCCAGGGCACGAGCCGCTGGAGCCGGTGCTCGACCGGACGGTCATCGACGGGCGTCGTCGGACGGACCTCGGCGCCGACCGCGCCGAGCGGGTAGACGTGCCACCACATCTCGTGTTCGACCCAGGCGGGTCCGTGCGGGCGGGGGTCGTTCGGTTCGGGCTCCACCGGTCCGATCGTGCCAGCCGAGCCTGTGCTGTGGGTCGTGTCGGACCGCAGGACCAGGATGGTGCGCATGGGACGAGCGATCAGGACCGCTGCGGACGCCTCGGCATCGCAGGAGGCGCACGCGGAACGGACCTGCGCGTCGTGCGGTCGGCGGATGCCGTCGTCCGCCTCCCCCGACGCGAAGTGGTGCTCGGCTGCGTGCCGGAAGCACGGCGTCGACGCCACCGACCGTGCCCTGGAGCAGCGGATCGACGAGCTGCTCGCCGCCCGCGCACGGACGTCGAGCATCTGCCCGTCCGAGGTCGCGCGGTCCCTCGAGCCCGACGACTGGCGCCCCCTGATGGAGCCCGCCCGACGGGCAGCACGTCGCATGGTCGCGCGGGGTGAGGTCGAGATCACCCAGCACGGCAGCGTGGTCGACCCGTCCACGGCGAAGGGTCCGATCCGGATCCGACGCCCCCGGTAGGGAACACCTGTCGTCGGCGCGCGTTGCACCCGACGATGACGACCACCACAGAACCGACCCCCGCCCGCCCCGAAGCCCTCGTCGTGGGTGCCAGCGGCATCACCGGCTCCGCCCTCGTCGACCACCTGCTCGGTCTCGGGTGGGACGTGACCGCACTCTCCCGCCGCCCGCTCGCGCGCGACGGTGTCCGGACCGTCGCCGCCGACCTCCGCGACCCGGACTCGCTGACGGCGGCCCTCGCCGACGAGCGGCCCACGCACGTGTTCTTCACCGCGTGGCAGCGCCAGGACACCGAGGCCGAGAACATCCGCGTGAACGGCGGCATGGTCCGCGACCTGCTCGCCGCGCTGTCCCACGCGCCGCTCGCCCACGTCGCCCTGGTGACCGGGCTGAAGCACTACCTCGGCCCGTTCGAGGCGTACGCGGCGGGCGAGATGCCGGACACGCCCTTCCACGAGGAGGAGCCGCGGCTCGACACCCCGAACTTCTACTACGCGCAGGAGGACGAGCTCTTCGCCGCAGCCGAGCGCCAGGGGTTCACGTGGTCGGTGCACCGCTCGCACACCGTCATCGGGTACGCCGTCGGCAACGCCATGAACATGGGCCTGACCATCGCCGTGCAGGCCACCCTCGCGAAGGAGCTCGGCCTGGACTTCGTGTTCCCGGGCAGCGAGGCGCAGTGGAACGGGCTGACCGACATGACCGACGCCGGCATCCTCGCCGAGCACATGGTCTGGGCAGCCACCAGCCCCGAGGGTGCGGACGAGCCGTTCAACGTCGTGAACGGTGACGTGTTCCGGTGGCGGTGGATGTGGCCGCGTCTCGCCGCACACCTCGGCGTCGACCCGGCTCGGGTCGTCGGCTACCAGGACCGTCCTCGGCCGCTCGAGGAACAGATGGCTCCGCACGAGGGCGCGTGGGCCGGCATCGCCGAGCGGTACGGACTGGCCGAGCCGGACGTCACACGGCTGGCCTCGTGGTGGCACACCGACGCCGACCTCGGCCGGGCGATGGAGGTCGTGACCGACATGGGCAAGAGCCGCGAGGCGGGCTTCACCGCCTTCCGCCGGACCGAGCGGGCCTTCACCGACCTGTTCGACCGCTACCGCGCCGAGCGCCTCGTCCCGTAGGCGTACCCCGGCCGACCCGGTCGGGGTACACGAACCTCCGACCGGGCCGCGAGTCGGCGCCGACGCCCTGGTTGTCTCGGTTCCACAGACGCCGGGAGCCCTCGGCGGTTCCCGGAGGAAGGAAGACACCATGTCGCTCGGAGACAAGGCCAAGGACGTCACCCAGAAGGTCGCCGGCAAGGTCGAGGAGGCCGTCGGCAAGAAGACCGACGACGCCGAGCTCACGCACCAGGGCCAGAAGGACCAGGTCATGGGCGAGGGTCGCCTCGACAAGGAGAAGGCCAAGGACGCGTTCGACGGCAAGTGAGCCTCGCGCTCTGACGCCCGTACCGCTCGAGCGGTGCGGGCGTTCGTCGTTCCGGGGCGAGGTGCCTAGAAGGCGTACCGGATGCGGCAGGACGGCAGGTGTTCCGCCACCAGCTCACGGAACCGCTCGACGAGCTGCCCCTTCATGCCCGACCGGTAGCGCACGTTGACCGCACCGTTCTGCGACACCTTCTGCTCCTGCAGGTCGGGACGCCAGAGCAGGTCCTCGGCCTTCGGGTGCCAGCCGAGGTTGACCTCGTGCAGGGGCTGGTTGTGCGTCAGGAAGATCACCTCGGCCGCGAGCTGCGCCTTGGCCGCGGGAGACAGCACGTCGTCGACCTGGCGCAGCAGCTCGGCCCAGTCCGACTCCCACGTCGGCGTCAGGATCACGGGCGAGAAGTTGAGGTGCACCTCGTACCCGGCGTCCACGAAGTCGTTGACCGCGGCGATCCGCGCGGCGATCGGGCTCGTGCGGATGTCGGTGACCTTCGCGGTCTCGTGCGGCATGAGCGAGAACCGGATGCGCGTGCGGCCCATCGGGTCCCAGTCGAGCAGCTCGCGGTTGACGTACTTCGTCGCGAAGGACGCCTTCGCGGTGGGCGTCATCCGGAAGAGGTCGCAGAGGTCGCGCACGTTGTCGCTGATCAGCGCGTCGACCGAGCAGTCGCTGTTCTCGCCGATGTCGTAGACCCACGCGTCCGGGTCGCACTGGTTCGGCTCGGTCTTCGGCCCCTGCTTCGCGATGTTGCGCGCCACGTGCTTCGTGATCTGCTCGATGTTCGCGAACACCGTCACCGGGTTCGAGTACCCCTTGCGCCGCGGCACGTAGCAGTAGGCGCACGCCATCGCGCACCCGTTCGCCGTCGACGGGGCAATGAAGTCGGCGGAGCGCCCGTTCGGCCGGGTGACGAGCGACTTCTTCACGCCGAGCACGAGCGCCTCGGTCTTGATCCGGACCCAGCGCTGCACGTTGCGCTCGTCGCCGTGGACCTCGGGGATGTTCCAGTGCGAGGCGACCGGCACGATCTCGGCGTCCGGCCAGCGCCCGAGGACCTCCTGCCCGCGCGGGAGCTCGAGGGCAGCATCCTCGGCGTAGATCCGCTTGACGTCGAGCATGGGTCGCACGCGTGGTTCCGTCATCGACACCTGTCTACCGCCGACCACCGACGGTGCAGACTCGGGAGCATGACCGCCGAGCCCGACGACCACTTCTTCGTCGTGGACGGCCGCCGGTGGCGTCGCACCGACCCCGCGTTGCCCGAGGAGGTCGCCGCGGCACTGCGCTCGCACCTCGGCCGCGGGCGCAACGCCGTGCGGCAGGCGAAGCGCGCCGGCGACGAGGACGCCCTCGCCGCCGCCCGGCACCGGAACGGCCTGGCGAAGCACGGGCTCGGCGAGCGCGGCCCCGAGTGGTGGACCCGCCCCGAAGCCGACCGGATCGCCGACGCCGAGCGCGCCCTGGCCGACCTCGGCGCCCTCGACGCCCTCGACGCCCTCGACGCCCTCGACGCCTGACCCTGCCCGCTACGCCTCGGTGTGCCCCAGGTCGGGCTCGAGCAGCATGCAGACCGTGCGGGACGCCGAGGCGTGCAGCTCGAACACGACGACCTCGTTCCGACCGGCACGGAGCACCGGCCCCGGCACGGCCAGCGTCTGCTGCGGCCCGCGCGACCAGTACCGCCCGAGGCAGAACCCGTTCACCCAGGCGACACCCTTGCGGAAGCCGTCGAGCGACAGGTAGCGGTCCTCGGTGGACGTCAGGTCGAACGACCCGGCGGCGAGCACGGGCCCGGCCAGCACGTCACCGTCGGTGGGTACCAGCGCCGCGAGCTGGTCGACGGCCGCCGGTGCGATCGGGTCGAGCGCGAGCGGTGACGCCGACCACCGGGCGAGCGGCACACCGTCGACGGCCACGCCGCCGATCAGGCCCTTCGGCTCGCCGATGCGGGGGCCGTAGTCGACGCGCCCCTGGTCCTCGACGAGGAGCTCGAGCGTGCCGGTGACCGGCGGGAGCGCGATCGCCCGGTCGTGGTGCTCGCGCTCGAGGACGCCGACGACGACCCCGTCCACCGAGACGACCGCACGGTCGCGGACCTCGGTGCCGACGGTCAGGACGCCGCCGTCCGGCAGGTCGACCTCGGTGCGGTACAGCACGAAGCCGCTCGCGGCGCCGAGGGCGTCGAAGGTCGGCGGCTCGTCGTGCGTCGACCAGTCGGCGAGCGTGGGCAGCAGTGAGCGGAGCGACGCCACGCGGTCCAGGCGGACCGCGAGGTCCGTGGCTGGGGTGACCCGCGCCTCCCGGCCGCTCGAACGATCATACGATTCAAGGCGGCCCGACCCACCCTCCCGCATCGACTCGGGCAGCGGCGGGACGGGCGCGTAGCGCTCGATCACGGACCGGAACGCGTGGAACTTCGCCGTCGGGCGACCGGCCTCGTCGAGCGGAGCGTCGTAGTCGTACGACGTCGCGATCGGCCGGTACACGCCCTTGTCGTTCGCGCCGTTGGTGAAGCCGAAGTTCGAGCCGCCGTGGAACATGTAGATGTTGACGGAGCCGCCGGCGGCGAGCAGGTCGTCGAGGTCCGACGCCGACGCGGACGCCGGGGTGGTGTGGTGGTGCTCGCCCCAGCTGTCGAACCAGCCGTCCCAGAACTCCGAGCACATGAGCGGGCCGGTCGGCTGCGCCTGGCGGAGGCGCGCGAGACGCTCCGTGGAGCGGGACCCGAAGGAGCCGGTCTTGTGCAGCGAGGGCAGCGAGCCGTCCTCGAGCATCGAGTCCATCGGCTGGTCGACGCTCGTGAACGGGACGGTCAGACCGATGGCCCGGTGCATCTCCTCGAGCGCCCGCAGGTAGGACGCGTCCGAGCCGTAGGCGCCGTACTCGTTCTCGACCTGCACGAGCACGATCGGGCCGCCCTGGTCGATCTGGCGCGGGACGAGCACCGGCGCGAGGTGCTCGAGGTACTCCCGCACGGCGGCGAGGAAGCCCGGCTCGTTCCGGCGGACGCCGACGGTGCCGTCGGCGAAGAGCCAGTAGGGCAGGCCGCCGTTCGACCACTCGGCGCAGATGTAGGGCCCGGGGCGGACGATGGCGTGCATGCCCTCGGCGGCGACCAGGTCGAGGAACCGGCCCAGGTCGAGGCCGCCGGTCAGGTCGAACACACCGGGACGCGGCGCGTGGGCGTTCCAGGCGACGTAGGTCTCGATGGTGTTGAGGCCCATCAGCTTCGCCTTGCGGATCCGGTCCTGCCAGAGGTCCGGGTGCACGCGGAAGTAGTGGATCGCGCCGGACAGGACCCGGTGCGGCTCGCCGTCGAGCAGGAAGTCGGAGTCGCCGATGGCGAAGCGCATGGTGTGTCTCTCTCGTACGACGGGGCCGTGCGGACGTGGTGTCCGCACGGCCCCGGGGTGTGGGGAACGCGGGTGTTACTTGCTCTCGACCGTGAAGCCCTGGTCCTTGCCGTACTTCACGAGTGCCTTCTGCCAGGCCTCCAGACCGCCCTCGAGCGAGGTGCCGTTCTGGTAGGACTGCCCGACGGTGTCGGCGTAGACGCTGTTCGCGTAGACCTGGTACGGCAGGTAGGTGAAGTCGTTCGCCGAGGACTTCGAGGCGTCGACGAGGACCTTGTTGATCTCCTGGCCACCGAAGTACTCCGGCTTCTCGTCCAGGAACGAGCTCGAGTTCAGGTCAGCGGTCGTCGACGGGAAGCCGCCGGACTGCATGAAGACCTTCGTGGACTCCTCCGACGAGTTCAGCCACTTCAGGAAGCCGGCGGCGAGGGCCGGGTTCTTCGACTGCTTCATGACGACCTGCGAGCTGCCGCCGTTGCTGGCGGTCTGGGCCTGGCCGCCGTCGTAGGTCGGCATCGGGGCGACGCGCCAGTCACCCTTTGCGTCCGGCACGCTGGCCATCAGGTTGCCGGGCATCCAGGCGCCGGTGACCATCGTGGCGATCTGGCCGTTGCCGAGCTGCTTGTACCAGTCGTCGGTCCAGCCGGTGGTCTTCGACAGCAGGCCCTGCTCGACGAGCTGGTCCCAGGTCTTCGCCCACTTCTGCGTGCCGGCGTCGTGCAGGTCGATGGTGATCTTGTCGCCGTCGGTCGTGAACGGGGTGCCACCGGCCTGGGCGATCATGCTCGTGGTGAAGCCGGCGTCGCCGGAGTCCGCCGCGATGTACTTCGACGAGTCCGCCTCGTGCAGCTTCTTGCCCGCGGCGATGTACTCGTCCCACGTCTTCGGCACCTCGATGCCGTACTCGTCGAAGACCTTCTTGTTGTAGAACAGCGCCATGGGGCCGGAGTCCTGGGGCAGGCCGTAGACCTTGCCGTCCATGGCGACGTTGCTCCAGGTGCCCTTCGAGAACTTGCTCTCGAGGTCGCCGAAGCCGTACGACGACAGGTCGACGAGCGAGTCGGACAGGGCGAACTGCGGCAGCGCGTAGTACTCGACCTGCGCGACGTCGGGAGCACCCGAGCCGGCCTTGATCGTGTTCTGCAGCTTCGTGTACTGGTCGGCACCGGTGCCGGCGTTGACCAGCTTGACCTTGACCTTCGGGTACTGCTTCTCGAACGCGGCGACCTGGTCCTTGGCCGAGGGGGTCCAGGACCAGTAGGTCAGCGTGCCGCCGTCCTTGAGGGCCTTGTCGATGTCGTCCGCCGAGCCGCCGGCGGAGCTGCCGGAGGCGCAGGCGGTCATCGCGATGGCGGCGGTGACGCCGATGGCGAGGGCGCTGAGCCCGCGCCGGAGACGCTTGTTCATGGGTTGCCTTCCACTTCTTCGTGATCTGGGGCTGGGGTGGTGCTGCTGTGTCCCGGTCGGGAGGCGCGTGGCGGGCTGCCGGCGCGCCTCCCGTCCGGAGGGTCAGGCCTTGACGGAACCGGCCGCGAGGCCGGACTGCCAGAAGCGCTGGAGGAAGAGGAACGCGACCACGATCGGGATGATCGTGAGGAGCGATCCGGTGACGACGAGGTTGTAGATCGGCTGCGCGCCGGAGCCGGTGGCCTGGGCGTTCCACTGGTTGAGGCCGACCGTGAGCGGGTACCACTTCGGGTCGCTCAGCATGATGAGCGGCAGGAAGTAGTTGTTCCAGGTGGCGACGACCGCGAAGAGCAGGACGGTGACGACACCGGGCGTGAGGAGCTTCAGCGCGATGGTGAAGAAGATCCGGAACTCGCCGGCGCCGTCCATGCGGGCGGCCTCGATGAGCTCGGTCGGGATCGCGTCGATCGCGTAGGTCCAGATGAGGTACATGCCGAACGGGCTGATGAGCGACGGCAGGATGATCGCCCAGGGGGTGTTCGTCAGGCCGAACTGCGAGAAGAGCAGGAAGGTCGGGACGGCGAGGGCGGTGCCGGGGACGGCGATCGCCCCGAGGACGACGGCGAAGACCGCGCGACGGCCGGGGAACTGGAACTTCGCCATGCCGTAGCCGGCGACCGTGGCGAGCAGGGTCGCGCCACCGGCACCGACGACCACGTACAGCAGCGTGTTGCCGAGCCACTGCAGGAAGATGCCGTCGTTGTAGGTCAGGGTGTCGACGATGTTCTGCCAGAGGTTGAAGTCGCCGCCGAACCACAGGCCGAACGTCGACAGCAGGGACGCCTGGGTCTTGGTGCTGTTCACCAGCAGGTAGAACAGCGGTGCGAACGAGTAGACGACGAAGACGACCATCACGGCGGTCAGGAGACCGGAGCGCTTCACCTTGCGTCCGTCGACCGGCTTGCCGGCGCGGCGCGACCGGGAGGCGCGGGTCGCCCGGTCCCCCGGGTCGCGCTGGGTGGTGGTCGCCTCGGTGACCGTGGCCGGGCTGGTCGCGCCGGCGGCGGGCTGCTGCAGGGTGCTCATCGGTTCTCCTGGCGGGTTCCGCGGACCTGGACGACGTAGGCGATCACGGCGGTGATGACACCCATGACGATGGCGACGGTGGCGGAGTAGTTGAACTGCTGGCCACTGAAGGACAGCGAGTAGGCGTACATGTTCGGGGTGAAGGCGCTGCCGATGACGTTCGGCGCGAGCGTCTTCAGCAGGTTCGGCTCGTTGAAGAGCTGGAAGCTGCCGATGATCGAGAAGATCGTCGCGATGACCATCGGGCCGCGCAGGGCGGGCAGCTTGATCGAGAAGACGGTGCGCAGCGGGCCGGCGCCGTCGAGCTCGGCAGCCTCGTAGAGCTCACCGGGCACGACGCGCAGGGCGGCGTAGAAGATCAGCATGTTGTAGCCGAGGAACTCCCACGTGACCACGTTGCCGATCGACGTGAGGACCCAGGTCGGGCTGAACGGCTGGAGCAGGTCGATGCCGAGCGCGCTGTTCGCGGCGCCGGTGAGACCGAACTGGTTGCCGTAGATGAAGCCCCAGATGAGGGCGGCGACCACGCCGGGCACGGCGTACGGCAGGAACACGGCGATGCGGAAGAACCCGGTGCCCCAGAGCCGTGCGCTGTCGAGCGCGAGGGCCGCCACGAGCGCGAGGCCGAGCATGATCGGGACCTGCACGACCAGGAAGAGTGCCACGCGACCGAGGCCCTCCCAGAACTGGGCGTCCTGGAACAGCTGCACGTAGTTGGCGAACCACACGAACTGGTTGCCGCCGATGAGCTGGTCGCGGAACAGGCTGAGCCAGAGCGCGTAGCCGATCGGCACGATGAGCATCGCCACGAGGACGACGACGAAGGGGCCGACGAACAGCCAGCCGGTGTACCGCCCCCGGACCTTCGGGCGGCGAGCGGTCGGCCGCGCCGGCGGTGCCGCCTCGGCCGGGCGCGCTGCGAGCGTGCTCATGTGACTCCCTTGTCTGCTGCGTTCGGGTTCCGGACCGGGCACCCGACGGTGCCCACGGGTCGTGCCCTGCCTGCGCTGGCGCGGATCCGGAGGACGTCGATGTTGACGTCAACATCGAACGACGTCACCGTAGCATGGCAACGTCAACATGCACTAGCGTTCGGGGAAGTCGAACGGAGGGAACAGCGTTGTCGACCGATCTGACCGCACCGCGCCGTGCGCCGTCGCTGGCCGCCGTGGCCGACGCCGCCGGTGTCTCGATGCAGACCGTGTCGCGCGTTGCCCGTGGCTTCGACAACGTCAGCCCGGACACCCGGGACCGGGTCCAGCGCGCCATGGACGACCTCGGCTACCGGCCGAACCGTGCGGCTCGTGCGCTGCGGTCCGGGCGCTTCCGGACCATCGGCGTGATCATGTTCACGCTCGCGTCGTTCGGCAACATGCGCACGCTCGAGGCCATCTCGGCCGCTGCGGCCGCCGCGGACTTCACCATCACCCTGCTGCCCATGGCGTCGCGTACCGGCGAGGGCGTCCGCACCGCGCTCTCCCGGCTGCACGAGCAGGCGGTCGACGGCGTCGTGATCGTCATCGAGTCGCACATCATCGACACCGCCGAGGTCGTGCTGCCGAGCGGTGTCCCGCTCGTGGTCGTCGACTCCGCGGGCACGACCGACCGGCCCTCCATCGACATCGACCAGGCCGAGGGCGCACGGCTCGCCACGCAGCACCTGCTCGACCTCGGGCACGAGACCGTCTGGCACGTCGCCGGACCCACCGCCTCGTACTCCGCGGAACGCCGCCTCGTCGCGTGGCGCGAGACGCTCGAGCACGCGGGCCGCAGGGTCCCCCGGGTCCTCCCCGCAGGGTGGTCGACGGCCGACGGGCACCGCGCCGGGCAGGAGATCGCGGCGCGGCCCGAGATCACCGCCGTCTTCGCGGTGAACGACCAGACCGCGCTCGGGGTCCTCCGGGCGGCGCACGAGGCCGGTCGATCGGTGCCGGAGAGCCTCAGCGTGGTCGGCTTCGACGACTTCCCCGAGTCGGAGTCGTTCTGGCCGCCGTTGACCACCGTGCACCAGTCCTTCGACGAGGTCGGGCGGCGGGCGGTCGCGACGCTGCTGGCGCAGATCGAGGGCACCCCCGTCCGCACGTCGACCGACCTCGTGCCGGTGCGCCTGGTCGAACGGGCGAGCACGGCACCGCCGCCGCGGGCCTAGGCGCCCGCGTCGGGTCAGGCGCTCGCCCGCGCACTCCCACGGGTCGGGAGCACACTGGGCACCATGACCACCTTCAGCTCCGTCACCGTGCTCGGCGCCGGCGTCCTCGGCACCCAGATCGCCCTGCAGACCGCCCGACACGGCATCCCCGTCGTCGTGTACGACATCAGCGAGGACGCGGTCGCCGCCGGTCGTGAGCGACTCGCGGGCATCGTCGAGCAGTACCTCGGCGACGTCGGGCAGGACGCCCGACCGGACGCCGGCGCCGCCGTCGCGCGGATCACCTTCGACACCGACCTCGCCCGGGCCGTCGGTGGGGCCGAGCTCGTCGTCGAGGCGGTCCCCGAGCGACTCGAGACCAAGCGCGAGGTCTACGGCCGGCTCGCCGAGGTGGCGCCGGCGGAGACCGTCTTCGCGACGAACTCGTCGACCCTGCTGCCGAGCGCGATCGCGGACGCGACCGGCCGCCCTGACCGCTTCCTCGCGCTGCACTTCGCCAACCACGTCTGGCGGCAGAACACCGCCGAGGTGATGGGGACCGAGCAGACCGACCCCGAGGTGTTCGAGCGCGTCGCGACGTTCGCCGAGGAGATCGGCATGGTCCCGATCCGCCTGCACAAGGAGCAGCCGGGCTACGTGCTCAACTCCCTGCTCGTGCCGCTCCTCGACGCCGCCGCGGGCCTGGTGCTCCGCGGGGTGGCCGACCCCGCCACGATCGACACCACCTGGCAGATCGGGACCGGCAGCCCGGTCGGGCCGTTCCGCATGTACGACGTCATCGGGCTCCGCACCGCGCACGCGGTCGCGAGCGCATCCCCCGAGCCCGGCGCGCAGGCCTGGGCGGCGTACCTGCAGTCGGAGTACCTCGACCAGGGCAAGTACGGCGTCGAGTCGGGTGAGGGGTTCTACCGCTACCGCTGACGCGAGCAGGCCTGACGCCAGCAGGCCTGACGCGAGCAGGCCTGCCGTTGCGCACGCCGGACGTGAGCACCCCTAGGATCTCGGGATGGAACTCGTCGCCCCCTCCCCCGAGTACTACCCGTCCTTCCGCCGCGCCCTGCAGGAGTGGGACGGTGCCCACCAGGACGGCGCCGGGATCCGGGACGCCGCGGCGCTGCAGGACCGAGCGGGCTTCGAGCGCTGGGTCGACCAGCTCCTGGCCGAGGAGACGACCCCGGCCAGCCCCGACCACGTGACGTGCACCTACCGCTGGATCGTCGAGGGCGACGAGTACCTCGGCAGCATCGCGCTGCGGCACGAGCTCAACGACTTCCTCCGCTCGTACGGCGGGCACGTCGGGTACGGCGTCCGGCCCTCCGCCCGGGGCCGGGGCCTGGCGTCCGCGGCGCTCGCCGAGGTCGTCCGCGCGGCTGCCGAGCGCGGGCTGCCCGAGGTCATGCTGACGTGCGACGCGACGAACCCCGCGTCCCGCCGGGTCATCGAGCACGCCGGCGGCCGGTACGAGCGCAGCGTGGTCGACCCGGACGGGCACACCCTGCTCCACCACTGGATCCGCACCGGTGCGCACGCGCACCCCGACGTCACCGAGGTGGACATCGTCGGCGGCCCCGAACCGCTGACCGTCGGGCTCCAGGACCACGATCCCGCCTGGTCCGCCCGCTACGAGGAGCACCGTGCACGGATCGCCCACGCCCTGGACGGCCAGCACGTCACGATCGAGCACATCGGCTCGACGTCCGTGCCGGGACTCGCCGCGAAGCCGATCGTCGACGTCGCGGTCGCCGTGCCGGACGTCACCGACGAGGCCGCGTACCTCACCCCGCTGCTCGGCGCCGGCTACGAGCTCCGGGTACGCGAGCCCGGGCACCGCCTCGTCCGCACGCCCGAGCGCGACGCGCACGTGCACGTGTACGAGCACGGCGCTGCCGAGCTCGACGACTACCTGCTGCTCCGCGACCAGCTCCGCCGCGACGACACCGACCGGCAGCGGTACGAGGACACCAAGCGTGCGCTGATGGAGCGGTCGTGGGACGACACGAACGCCTACGCCGACGCGAAGACCGCCGTGATCACGGACATCCGGTCCCGAGCGCGCGCCGCGGTCGTGCGCATCCGTCCGGTGCGGTCGACGGACGCCGCTGCGTGGCAGGCCCTGTACGCCGGCTACCGCGCGTTCTACCGACTGCCGGAGGACACCGAGGCCGTCCGGACCACCTGGCAGTGGGTGTCGACGGGTGCACACGGGCTGACCGGCCTGGTCGCCGAGGACGCCGACGGCCACCTGCTCGGGCTCGCCGACCTCCGACGGTTCGCCCGCCCGTCGTCGGCGACGACCGGCCTGTACCTCGACGACCTGTTCACGGCTCCCGACGCCCGGGGGCGCGGCGTCGCGACGGCACTGCTGCACGAGGCGGCGGCCACCGCCGCTGCCGAGGGCGCGAGCGTCGTCCGCTGGATCACCGCCGAGGACAACGCGACCGCGCGGGCGGTCTACGACCGCGTCGCCGCGGCGACCCCGTGGGTCACCTACGACATGCGGCCGTCCGCGGACTGACCGAGCGGCGGACGGGAGGCTCGCGGCCGGACCGCACCGCGCCTGCCGTCCGGCACGTCCCGGGTCGGGAGGTCCGTGGCGGTACCGCACCGCGCCTCCCGTCCGGCCCGCGCCGGCACGCTCCGGCAGGCTCCGGCAGGCTCCGGCCCGCTCCGGCCCGCTCCGGCACGAGCGAAGGGCACCGGTCCGCTCGCGCGGGCCGGTGCCCTCCGTGCTCACTCGACGCTCACCGGAGCGCTCGCCGAGGCGTTCGTGCGCCGACCGTGGTCGGCGGTCGGGTCAGCCGATCGACACCGCGGTCCAGGAGACCGGGGGCAGCTCGATCGTGATCGTGTCGCCCTCGCGACGGACGGTCTCGTTCGTGCGGAGTCCGACGCGCTCGCGGCCCTCGAGGTCGTTGACGGCGTGCACGTCGTCGTCCCAGATGCCCTCGGCGCGGACGTCACCGTCGGCGCCGATGCCGGCCAGGTCGATCGTGACGGTCGTCGACTCGGTCTGGTGACGGTTCACCAGGAAGACCGCTGCCCTGCCGTCCTCGACCGTCGCGGCGGAGTCGACCACGGGGACCTCGCCGTACTTGCCGCCGTCGACCGTGTCGCCCGAGGCCTTGACCTGCAGCGACGTGCCGTTCGCGAGCTTCGAGGTGAGCGAGAACGGGAAGAACGTCGTCTGGCGCCAGGCCGGGCCGCCGGGCTCGGTCATGATCGGGCCGATGACGTTGACGAGCTGCGCGAGGCTCGCCGACGCGACGCGGTCGGCGTGCCGGAGCAGCGAGATGAGGAGCCCACCGACGACGACGGCGTCCGCGACGGTGTAGACGTCCTCGAGCAGGCGCGGCGCGACCGGCCAGTCCTGCAGCTCGAAGGTCTTCTGCTGCTCGTTCCACTTGCTGATCGACCAGACGTTCCACTCGTCGAACGAGATGTCGATGCGCTTGTCCGACTTCTTGTGCGCCTTGACGTGGTCCGCCGCGGTGGTGACGGTGTCGATGAAGTGGTCCATGTTGACGCCCGAGGCGAGGAACGTCGACATGTCGCCGTCCTCCTCGTAGTAGGCGTGCGCCGAGATGTAGTCGACGTCGTCGTAGGTGTGCTCGAGGACCGTGCGCTCCCACTCGCCGAACGTCGGCATCGAGGCGCCGGACGAACCGCAGGCGACCAGCTCGAGGTCGGGCTGGATCTGTCGCATGGCCTTCGCGGTCATGGCGGCGAGCTTGCCGTAGTCCTCGGCGTTCTTGTGGCCGAGCTGCCACGGGCCGTCCATCTCGTTGCCGAGGCACCACATCTTGATGGCGAAGGGCTCCTGGCGGCCGTTCGAGCGGCGGTACTCGCTGAGCGCGGTGCCGGCGTCGATGTTCGCGTACTCGAGGAGCTCGATGGCCTCCTGCGTGCCGCGGGTGCCGAGGTTCACGGCGAGCATGAGCTCGGAGTCGACCGCGTCGAGCCAGTGCTGGAACTCGTGCAGGCCGACCTCGTTGGTCTCGGTCGAGTGCCAGGCGAGGTCGAGGCGACGGGGGCGCTGCTCGACGGGCCCGACGCCGTCCTCCCACTTGTAGCCGGAGACGAAGTTGCCACCGGGGTAGCGGATCGCGGAGACGTTCAGCTCCTTGACGAGGTCGATGACGTCCTTGCGGAAGCCGTGCTCGTCGGCGGTCTCGTGTGCCGGCTCGTGGATGCCGTCGTAGACGTGGCGCCCGAGGTGCTCGACGAACCCACCGAACAGGCGACGGCGCACCGGCCCCACGGTGAACGCGGCGTCGAGGACGAGGTGTGTGCGAGGCATGGATCTCCTTTGATCAGCGTGGGGGCTCGTGGTGCGACGTGATCGGCCCGGAACGAAAGTGAGCGCTCACGTCCCCATGAACGCTAGCGGGTTCCGGGCGGATGGGGAAGCGGGGACGCGCCCCGGTCGTGACCTTCACGAAAGGGGTGGCGCACCCCCGGACCTGCCGCTACTGTGAGCGCTCACGGAGCAACGACCGCTCCGCTCGGCCCGTCCCGATGGAGTGATGCCATGCCGATCCGACCAGCCGTACCCACCCCGCAGTCCCGCGGCGGTGCCTTCACCCGCAGGACCCTGCTCGCCGGTGCAGCCGCCGGCGCCGCGGTCCTCCCCCTCGCCGCGTGCTCGAGCCCGCTCGCCGCCGGCGTCGCCGGTGCCCCGCTGAACCCCGAGACCCTCGTCTTCTGGAACCTCTTCGGCGGTGGCGACGGTGTCCGTATGCAGACGATGGAGGCCGGCTACGCGAAGCAGCACGGCGGGCCGTCCTCGCTGCAGGCGACGACGTTCGCCTGGGGCAACCCGTACTACTCGAAGGTCACACTGGCCACCGTCGGGAACAAGCCGCCGGACGTCGCGATCGCCCACCTGACCCGTGCGAAGCCGCTCTGGGACGGCGGGCTGCTCGACCCGATCACCGAGGACGACCTGGCGAGCGTCGGCCTGAGCGCCAGCGACTTCAACCAGAAGGCCTGGACCGCGCAGAAGACCGACGGCAAGAACATCTGCGTGCCGCTCGACACGCACCCCTTCGTGCTCTTCTACAACGTTGACGTGTGCCAGAAGGCCGGGCTCATCGACTCCGACGGCAACCTGAAGGACCTCAACGGGCTCGAGAACTTCGAGGCCGCGCTGGCCGCCGTCGCGAAGGTCACCGGCGGCACCGCGCTCAACGTCGCGAACGTCAGCGAGGTCGCGACCCCGTGGCGCTTCTTCTGGTCGATGTACAACCAGATCGACGGTGCGACGCCGTTCATCAGCGACGGGGGCGCGAAGCTCACCGTCAACGAGGACGCGTACACGAAGGTCACCGACATGACCCAGAAGTGGGTGAAGGAGGGCTGGCTGAACAAGGGGCTCGACTACGCCACCGCCCAGACGCTGATGTTCACCGGCAAGGCGGGCTTCTTCATGCAGGGCGAGTGGGAGATCAGCACCGCGCAGTCCATCAAGGGGCTGAAGTTCGGCATGGTCCCCGTCCCGCAGCTGTTCGACAAGCCGGCGACGCAGGCCGACTCGCACACGTTCATCCTGCCGCGGAAGGACCGGACGCCCGAGCAGCGCAAGGCGCACATGCTCTTCATCAAGCAGATGCTCGAGCAGAGCCTGACCTGGGCCGAGGGCGGGCACGTCCCCGCGTACATGCCCACGTTCGACAGCACCGCGTTCAAGGACCTCAAGCCGCAGTCCAACTACGCCTCGGCAGCCGAGTCCGCCGTCTTCGACGACCCCGCCTGGTACGGCGGATCGGGCTCGACCTTCGAGAACACCGTCGGCGCCCAGCTCGCACTGGTGCAGCAGGGCAGCAGCTCGCCCGCCCAGGCGCTCGCGGCCATCAAGGACCAGCTCGCCACCTACCTCAACACCCCGAGCCCGCTGTGACCGGGCACGCCTCCCCGACGACCGACGTGAACACCGCGCGAAAGGCACGATGACGTGACCGCTGCACCAGTTCTCACCCGACCCACGGACGCCGCCGCGGTCACCCGTGGCACGCGCCCCCGCGTGAACTCCACCAACCGGGGACAGGGCCGCACCGGCTGGCTCTTCCTCGCGCCCTTCGGCCTGTTCTACCTGGCCTTCCTGCTCGGTCCGACGGTCTGGATGATCGTCACGAGCTTCTTCAACACCTCGACCGTCCGCACCGGGCTCGGCAGCTTCGCGGGCTTCGCGAACTACGCCGAGATGCTCGGTCGCGCCGACTTCTGGTCGTCGCTCTGGCACACCCTGCAGTTCACGCTCTACACGACGCCGCCGCTGGTGATCCTGGCTTTCGTCTTCGCCGTGCTGACGAACCGGATGAACCGCGGGCAGTGGTTCTTCCGCCTGGCGTTCTTCCTGCCGTTCATCCTGCCGTCGGCGACGATCTCGCTCATCTGGGTGTTCATCTTCACCCCGGCGACGGGCCTCTTCGCCTCGATCCAGCAGGCGATCGGCCTGACCCCGGGTGCGGGTGTGCTCGCGAGCCCGAACACGGCCATGATCGGCGTCGCGATCGCCACCGTGTGGTGGACCCTCGGCTTCAACTTCGTGCTGTACCTGGCCGGCCTGCAGGAGATCCCCCGCGAGCTGTACGAGGCCGCCGCGGTCGACGGTGCGTCCAGCTGGCAGCAGATCAAGTCGATCACGCTGCCGCTGCTCGGCCGCACGACGACGCTGGTCATCCTGCTGCAGATCATCGCGAGCCTGAAGATCTTCGACCAGGTGTACCTGATGACGAACGGCGGCCCGGGCATCTCGACCCAGGTCTCGCTGCAGCTCATCACCGGCGTCGGCTTCACCGACAACCGTCTCGGCGCCGCGTCCGCCGCGTCGGTGCTCCTGTTCATCGTGATCGTCGCGATCGCGGTCATCCGGCAGCTCGTCGAGCGCGCTGCCGCCAAGCGAGAGATCGGGGCCTGACATGACCGCCACCGAGAGCATCACCACGTCGCGTCCGCGGAAGCTGCGCTCCGGCGTCTCGGCAGCCGCTCCCGCCAACGCGGCGAAGATCGGCGTCTCCGGCAAGGGCTTCAACACCGCCGCGGCGATCATCCTGACGGTGTTCGCGATCATCTGGCTCATCCCGAGCCTGTTCGCCCTGAAGACGTCACTGTCCGACAACGGGGTCGCGGCCCTGGGCGCGAACGCGATCCTGTCGAACTGGAACCCGACGCTGCACTCCTACGCGTCGCTGTTCCGGTCCGGCGACATCTGGAACTGGTACCTCGCCAGCGGCGTGACGAGCCTCGTCACCACGGCACTGACGGTGCTGTTCGCCTCGATGGCGGCCTTCGCGCTGTCCCGTCTGGCGTTCCGCGGCCGGAACGTCGCGTTCCTGCTCATCATCCTGGGCATCATGATCCCGACGCAGGTCCTGATCATCCCGATCTTCCAGGAGCTCAACGCGGTCAACCTGCTCAACACGTACTGGTCGGTGATCTTCCCGCAGGTGCCGGCCGTGATCGCGGTCTTCATCTTCAAGCAGTTCTTCGACGGCATCCCGAAGGAGCTCGAGGAGGCGGCGCGCATCGACGGTGCGGGCATGTGGAAGATCTACTGGTCGGTGATCATGCCGCTGTCCCGTCCGGTGATCGCCGCGGTCGCGATCCTGACCTTCGTCGGGGTGTGGAACAACCTGCTCCTGCCGCTGTTCGTCCTGTCCAACCCGGACCTCATGACGATCCCGGTCGGGCTCGCCACGGTGCAGGGCAGCTTCGGGCAGCGCTACGCCGACATCCAGGCGGGCGCGATCCTCGCGGCACTGCCGCTGATCATCCTCTACCTGGTCTTCCAGCGGCAGATCGTGGAGGGCGTGACGGGCTCGGGCCTCAAGGGCTAGACGCTCCGCGTCGACGGACGGGAGGCACGGTGCCAGCTGGCACCGTGCCTCCCGTCCGTCGTGCGCGTGGTCGGACCGTGCGTCCCTGGTGGACGCGGGCGTGCCTGGTCGAAGCGGGCGTCCCTGGTCGAAGCGGGCGTGCCTGGTGCTCCTGAACGACCAGGTACGCCCGAGATCGCATTGCATCGCGCCTGTCTTGGGAAGGAACGGGCGGCGCGAGGGGGCAGGTCAGAGCGGGTCGAGCCGCGTCCGCAGCAGGCAGAACTCGTTCCCCTCGGGGTCCTGCAGCACGTGCCAGGACTCCTCGCCGGTCTGTCCGACGTCTGCGGGTCGGGCACCGAGCGCGAGCAGCCGCTCGAGTTCGGCCTCCTGGTCGCGATCGACCGGCGAGAGGTCGAGGTGGAGCCGCAGGGTCTGGGTCGGCGCGTGCTCGACCCGGTTGAGGATGATCGTCGGGGTCGCGCCGCCGAAGCCCGATGCGGGCCCGATCTCGATGCCGTCGTCGTCCTTCCCGAGTTCGACGTAGTCCAGGACCGCGCACCAGAAGCGCGACAACGCCTCGGGGTCGCGGCAGTTCAGCACGAGTTCGCTCAGTCGACTGCTCATGCCCGCACGCTACGCGGGGACGTTCAGGCGGGGACGACCTGGCGCGCGTCGTGCTTCCAGAACCCGGAGAAGGTGATCCGGGTCTTCGGCAGACCGGCACGGTGCAGGTGTCGCCGGCCCTCGGTCGCGAGCCGCGACTCCCCGACCACGAAGGCGTACCCACGGTCGTCGGCGGGCACGTACCGCTGCAGTTCGGCGAGCGCCGCGCGTCCGGGGACGTCGTGCTCGGTGTCCGCCCGGACGATCCACGTCACCGTGACACCGACCGGGGCGTCGAGCACGCGGACGTCGGCGGCGGTCGGGACCTCCTGGATGATGCGGCCGACGGCGTCGCGCGGCAGCGACGCCGCGATGCCGACGACGGCGGGCAGGCCGGTCTCCTCGGCGGCGACGACGACCTCGCCGGCGTCGTCCGGGCAGTCGAAGATGCAGCCCTGGTCGAGCATCGCGAGCTCGTCGCCGGGACGGGCACCGCAGGCCCAGATCGCCGCGCGGCCCTCGGGCTCGCCGTCGGCGTCGCAGTGCACGACGAAGTCGACGTCGAGCTCGCCGACCTCGGGACGGAAGGCCGCGACCGTGTAGTTCGCGCAGTGGGGACGGACGTCCTCGGGGATGGCGAGGAACGACGGCCACCAGCGGCGACCGTCCAGGTCGGGCATCCGGAAGGCGTCCTGGTCGGGGCGCGGCACGAACAGGCGGAACCAGTGGTCGAACCCGAGGAACGGGAACTCGTGCAGGTCGTCGCCCGTCACGGTGACCCGCTGCACCGACGGGGTGTGCCGGACGGAGCGGAGCACCCGAGCACGGAAGAGCCGGGGTGCCTCGGGCATGAGCCGCGGGATCTTCGCCATGAAGGGAAGGCTACCCTAAGCTGGCCTGCGTGCCATCCCCCGAAACCGTCCTGACGCCCGACCGGGCTGCCCGGAGCGAGGCCCCGCCGCGTGCCGACGGCGTGCACCGCCGGGCCGTCCGTCGTCGGCTGCTGGTGGTCGTGGCCCTGGTCGTCGCGCTCGTCGTCGCCGCGGTCGCGAGCATGCTCCTCGGGAGCAACCGGCTCGGCGTCGACCAGGTGCTCGCGGGGCTGACGCGCAGCGGGTCGAGCACCGCCGAGGCCGTCGTCTGGGGTTCCCGCATCCCGCGCACCCTGATCGGGGCCGCCGTCGGCGCAGCGCTCGGCATCGCCGGGCTCCTCATGCAGGGCCACACCCGGAACCCGCTCGCCGACCCCGGGCTGTTCGGCGTCTCCTCCGGCGCCGGGCTCGCGGTCGTGCTCGGCGTGTACGTCTTCGGGGTGACGAGCACCGGGGCCACCGTCTGGTTCGCCCTCGTCGGGGCCGTCGTCGCGAGCGTCGTCGTGTTCTCGGTGACCGTCGCCGGCAGCGGCACCGCGAGCCCCGTGCCCCTCGCCCTGGCCGGGGCCGCCGTCTCCGCCCTGCTCGGGGCGATCACGTCGTTCATCGTCCTGACCGACCAGGACTCCCTCGACGCCTACCGCCTGTGGGTGGTCGGGTCGCTCGCCTCCCGGCAGCTCGACGTGCTCGTGGCCGCGGCACCGTTCCTGCTCGTCGGCGCCGTGCTCGCGGTCTGGAACACCCGCGCCCTCGACGCCCTGGGGCTCGGCGCCGAGCTGGCGAAGGGCCTCGGCGAGAACGTGCTCGTCGCCCGGCTCGTCGGGCTCGGCGGCATCACGCTCCTGGCGGCCGGTGCCACCGCCGCCGCCGGACCGATCGGCTTCGTCGGCCTCACGGTGCCGCACGTCGCCCGCGCCCTGGTCGGGACGGGGCACCGCTGGACGCTCCCCGTGTCGGCACTCGTCGGCGCTGCACTCGTGCTCGTCGCCGACGTGGTGGGCCGACTGGTCGGCGGGTTCTCCGAGGTCGAGGTCGGCATCGTGCTCGCCGTGCTCGGCGGTCCGGTCTTCGTCGCCGTCGCCCGTCGCCGATCGCTGGTGTCCCTGTGAGCGCCGCCACGGACGGACGGCTCGAGGCCGAGCGCGCGGTACCGTCCGGCACGGGCCGTCCGCCCGCCGGTCGCCGTGGTGTCCGGATCGGCCCGGTCGGACTCGCCTGGCGTCCGCGGGTGCTCGGCTGGACGGTCGGTTCGCTCGCCGTCGCCCTGGCCCTGGTGGTGCTCGGCGTCGCGGTCGGCAGCACGTTCATCGCGCCGGGCACCGTCGTCCGCGCACTGCTCGGCGCCGAGGACGGCCCCGAGGGCTTCATCGTCACCACGCTCCGGCTCCCCCGCGTGCTCACCGGCGCCCTGGTCGGCCTGGTGCTCGGGACGGCCGGCGCGCTGACCCAGACGGTGACCCGGAACCCGCTCGGCACGCCGGACATCATCGGCGTGACCTCGGGAGCGAGCGTCGGCGCGGTCGCCGCGATCGTGCTCGGTGGTGGCACCTACTCGGTGTCGGCGGTCGTCCTGAGCGGCGGCATCCCGGTGGCGGCGACGATCGGGGCGCTCGTCGCCGCGGCCGCCGTGTACGGCCTCGGCTGGCGGGGCGGCGTGCAGAGCTACCGGTTGGTGCTCGTCGGCATCGGGGTGAGCGCGACGCTCGACGCCGTGACCAGCTACCTGCTCGTCCGCGCGAAGATCACCGTCGCCACGGCGGCGTCGCAGTGGCTCGTCGGCAGCCTGTCGAGCACCTCGTGGACGACGGTCTGGCCGCTCCTGCTCGTCGCAGCGGTCTGCGTCCCGATCGCCCTCGCCACCAGCGCCGCGCTCGGCATCGGGCAGCTCGGCGACGAGGTCGCGACCGGCGTCGGACTCGGCGTGCAGCGCCACCGGCTGCTCGTCCTCGCCCTGGCGGTCGTCCTCACCGCCGCCGCCGTCGCCGCCGCCGGGCCGATCGGCTTCGTCGCGTTCGTCGTCCCCCAGGTGGCCCTGCGGCTGGCCGGGACGAACCGTCCGCCACTGCTGCTCGCGGGGGCGCTCGGGACGGTCCTCGTCCTCGGCGCCGACCTGCTCGCGCGCTCCGCCTTCCCGTGGCAGGTGCCCGTCGGCATCGTGACCACCGTCGTCGGGGCCCCGTACCTGATCTGGCTCCTCGTCCGCCACCGCAAGGAGATGTCCCGATGACCGCCACCACGACCGACACCCGGACCACGGGCGCACCGGACGCGACCACCCACCGGAGCGCGGGCGGCGCCTCGACCGGCACCGTGCCTCCCGTCCTCGAGGCCCGCAGACTCTCCGTCGGCTACGACCGCGACCCCGTCCTCCGCGACCTGGACCTGCGGATCGAGCGCGGGACGGTGACGACGTTCCTCGGCGCGAACGGGTGCGGGAAGTCGACGCTCCTCAAGGCGTTCGGTCGCGTGCTGAAGCCACAGTCGGGCGAGGTGCTGCTGGACGGCTCCCCGATCCGCCGGGAGCCGAACCGCGCCGTCGCCCGGCGGCTCGCGATCCTGCCGCAGACGCCGGTGGCTCCCGCCGGCACGAGTGTCCTCGACCTCGTGATGCGCGGACGGAACCCGCACCAGTCGTGGGCGAAGCCGTGGACGGCCGACGACGCCGACGTCGCCGAGCAGGCCATCGCGGCGACCGGGCTGACCGAGGTCGCGCACCGCGACGTCGCGAGCCTGTCCGGCGGCCAGCGGCAGCGCGCCTGGATCGCGCTCGTGGTGGCGCAGCAGGCGGAGACCCTGCTGCTCGACGAACCGACGACGTACCTCGACCTCGCGCACCAGCTCGACGTGCTCCGGCTCGTGCGGCGCCTGAACCGCGAGCAGGGGTCGACCGTCGTGATGGTGCTGCACGACCTGACGCTCGCGGCGCGGTACTCGGACCGGCTCGTCGTGCTGCACGACGGCGGTGTCGTCGCCGACGGCACGCCGCAGGACGTCCTGACACCCACCGTGCTGCAGACCGCCTTCGGGCTGCACGCCCGCGTCGTGCCGGACCCGGTCACCGGCGCGCCGATGATCGTGCCCGAAGCGGACGAGCACGAAGCGGACGAGCACGAGGCGGACGAGCACGAGGCACCACGCGCCTGACCGCCGCCGGTCCGGGTCCGTGTTCGCGTCCGATGCTGGCGGGCCTCTCAGAGTTAGGTTAGGCTCTCCTAACGTGAAGATCCCCCGCCGCGGCTCCCTGCGCGCCGCCCTCGTGACCTCCGTGGCCGTCTCGGCCCTCCTCCTCACCGGCTGCTCCGGTGCGAACGACGAAGCCGGCTCCGGCGACACCGCCGGCACAGGTTCGGCCGCCTCGGGCCCCTGGTCGTACGAGGACGCCACCGGCACGACCGTCAAGACCGACAGCACGCCGAAGCGCGTCGTCGTCCTCAACGACGTCGCCATCTCGTTCATCGAGTACGGGCTGCGCCCGGTCGGCACCTTCGGCCAGCTGACGATGGCGAAGGACAAGCGGTTCGCCGACCTCGACACCGACGGCATCACCCAGCTCGGCGAGGCGTACGGCGACATCGACCTCGAGGAGCTCGCGGCCCTGAAGCCCGACCTCGTCGTCACGTCGGTGTACCCGAAGGACGAGCAGGGCACGCTCGACACGACCCAGCCCGGCTACGGCTTCAAGGACAAGGAGCAGCAGCAGCAGGTCGAGGCGATCGCACCCGTCGTCCAGGTGAAGTGGGGCGGCAAGGGCGAGGACGTCATCGAGACCATCGCCGACCTGGCCGAGTCGCTCGGTGCCCCCGAGGCGAAGGTGCAGGCCGCCGAGGACCGCTTCGACGCGGCCGAGGACGAGCTCGAGCAGGCCGCGAAGTCGAGCGACGTCTCCGTCGTGTCGATGTTCGCCGACGGCTCCGGCGCGTACGTCACCCGCCCGAGCGACGAGCCGAGCCTGCAGATGTACTCGTCGTTCGGTGTCGACTTCGTGGACCCGAAGCCGAAGGGCTTCTACTGGGGCGTCTACTCGTGGGAGAACGCGGGGCAGATCACCGGTGACGTGCTCCTGCTGTCGCAGCAGGGCTACCAGGTCGCGGACCTCGAGAAGCAGCCGACCTTCGCCGACAACGCCGCGCTCGAGGCGGGCCAGGTCCACAGCTGGACCTTCCCGGCGCTCGACTACGCATCGCAGGCGGACTACATGACGAAGCTCGCGGGCTGGCTCGAGGACAGCAAGAAGGTCTCGTAGCGGCCCACGTGCGGACGGGAGGCGCGGTGCCGGCTGGCACCGCGCCTCCCGTCCGTCACGGGGTCGCTCCGCAGCGGACGATCAGCCGGCGGGCAGCGCCGCGTTCACCGCCGTCTGTGCCTGCCGCCACACGTCCGCCCGGGACCCGGCGTAGGTGCCGCCCTGGCCGCTCCCCACGTACCGCAGGTTCGTCTTCCCGCCGTCGGTGTTGCCCTGCCAGTACGCGGTCACCGCCCGCGAGGTCCCGCCGACGAGCCAGATCTGGTCCGCTGCGTCGGTCGTGCCCGTCTTGCCGAACAGCGTCGCCCCGTCGAGGGTCTGCCCACCCGACGCCGTGCCGCCGCGGAACGCACCCTGCATCACCGCGAACGCCTCGGCCGCGACCGACGCCGACACCGCCTGCGTGCAGGACCGCGGCTGCCCACCGAGGGCCGTCCCGTCCGGCCCGGTGACCTGGTCGACGACGACCGGGGCGCAGTACACGCCGCCGTTCGCGATCCCGGCGTAGGCGGCCGCCATCGTCAGCGGGGCGATGCTCGTCGTCCCGAGGATCGCCGCCGGGTTCGCCGGCAGCTCCCCACCCGTCGCCGGGTGGACGCCCAGTCGCGCGGCGGTGTCGCGGATGTCGCAGAGATCGAGCTGCGACGCCATGTCCGCGTAGGCCGCGTTCACCGACTGGGCCGTCGCCGCGCGGACCGAGTACGGCCCGGTCTGCCCCGGCGAGTCGTTCTTCGGGTCGTACGGGGTGTCCAGCGTGACCCGCTGCCCGCACTGCGTCCACGTGGCGCGAGCCTTCCGCGTCCCGTCCACCACCGTGTCGGGGCTCCGGCCGGACTCGAGCCACTGCAGCAGCGTGAACATCTTGTAGGTCGAGCCGACCTGGAACCCCTTCGAGCCGCCGTTCGACTCGTCGGTGGCGTAGCTGAGCGAGGTCGCCGTCGCCGGTGCGTCGGCCGACCGGTCGAAGTCCTTGTTCTGCGCCATCGTCAGCACGCGACCGGTGCCCGCCTCGACGGTGTCGAGCGTCGCACCGAGGGCGAGCCGGCTCTCGGTCGCCGGGTCGTGCAGGGCGAGCAGGTCCTTCTGCTGGGTGTTGAGGTCGAGGTCGAGGGTGGTCTGCACCCGGTACCCGCCCGTGCGCCACGCGGCGGCGCGGGCACCGGGGTCGGCGCCGAGCTGCGGCAGCTCCTTCGCCACCTGTTCGGCGTACGCGCAGAAGAACTCCGCGCCGCGCACCGCCGACTCGCACCCCTGCTGCGGCGCCGTGAGGCGGACGTAGTCGGCGGGACGGGACGCGAGCGCCGTCGCGAGGTCCGCGTCGCCCAGGTGCCCCTGCTCGTGCATCGAGCGGAGGATGACGTCCCGCCGCGCCTGGTTGTCGGCGTGGTGCTCGGGCGTCGACAGGTCGCGGCGCTCGGGCCACTGCACGATGGCGATCAGCGACGCGGCCTCGGCCGGGGTCAGGTCGGAGGCGTCCTTGCCGTAGTACCGCTGCGCGGCTGCCTGCACACCGTAGGTCTGGTCGCCGAAGTACGCGATGTTCAGGTAGGCGGCGAGGATCTCGTCCTTCGAGTACTCCTTCGCGAGTCCGATCGCCAGCTTCACCTCGGCGAGCTTGCGCTCCGGGCTCTTCTTCGTCGCCTCGCGGTAGCCGGCCTCGCGCTCCTCGGCGGTCGGCAGTTCGCTCGCCTGCTGGATCTTGATGTTCCGCACGAGCTGCATCGTGATGGTGGAGCCACCGGACCCGCCCTGCCCGCCGGAGGCGATGACGCTCGCGACCGACCGCACCAGGCTCGTCGGGTCGACGCCGCCCGTCTCGCGGAAGCGCTTGTCCTCGCCGTCGATCGCGGCGTGCTCGAGGGTGTCGCTGATCTGGTCGAGCGACAGCTCCTGGCGGTTCTGGTCCCACACGTCGACCAGGTGCACGGGCTGTCCGCCCTGGTACGCCCAGATCTCGTTGCGCTCGGGCAGGTCACCGATCTCGATGTACTCCGGCATCGAGTCGAACAGGTCGATCGCCGAGGTCGTCCCCACGCCGGCCACCGCGAGCACCGGTGTCACACCGACCCCGACCAGCAACCCCGCCAGCACGCTGCCGCCGACGAAGCCCAGGGCTGCCCCGGTCGCACGTCGCATCGTCATGTGTCCCCCTCGTCGTCCCGCCCCCGTCGTCCGGAGGCGTCGGGTGACCCTCCCAACGCTGTTCGGACGTCTGCCCGGGGTTCCCCGGGCAGAACCGGCACGACCGCTGGGAAAGGACCGAGTCGGTACGGATCGTTACCGCAGGGGCTCCCGCCGTCACCGTCCCGTGACCCGACCGTGACCGCGTCGTGACCGTGTGCTCGTCGGTACGCTCGGGGGATGGGGACCGGACGGTGGCACGAGGACGTGCTGGGGGCCGCGTTCGAACGCCTCGAGCTCCCGCTCGGCGAGGACGGTGAGGGACCGGTCGTCGCGACCCTGGTCCGGCGCCGGCGGTCACCGAACGACCTGCTGCTGCACGCCCGCGGCCCCCTGCACGGCGTGGACGTGCTGTACGTGCACGGCTGGTCCGACTACTTCTTCCAGGTGGAGCTGGCAGAGCGCCTCGAGCGGCTCGGCGCGCAATTCCACGCCCTCGACCTGCGGAAGTACGGCCGGAGCCTCCGCCCGCACCAGACGCCCGGGTTCGTCGACGACCTGTCCGTGTACGACGAGGACATCGGCGCCGCCCTCGACGCGATCGCCGCCGAGCACCACGGCGGTCCGCGCCGACGACTCGTCCCGATGGGGCACTCCACCGGCGGGCTGACCCTGGCGCTCTGGGCCGCGCGGCACCCCGACCTCGTCGACGGCCTCGTGCTGAACAGCCCGTGGCTCGAGTTCCAGGCGAGTGCACTCGGCCGGGCGATCGTCACGCCGGTGATCAAGCTCGGGGCACGGCGGAACCCGCTCGCGCCGATGCCCGCGGTCGACCCGGGCTTCTCCACCCGCACGGTGTCCGCCACGGGCGAGGGGTCGTGGACCTACGACCAGCGCTGGCGGCCCGAACGGGGCTTCGCCCTGCACCCCGGGTGGCTCGCCGCGGTGTTCGCCGGGCAGGAACGGGTCGCGCAGGGGCTCGGCATCGCGGTGCCGACCCTCGTGCTGCTCAGCGACAAGAGCATGCTGCAGCCGCGGTGGGACGACGCGATGACGCGCGCCGACGTCGCGCTCAACGTGGACGTGGTCGCGCACCGGGCCCTGTCGCTCGGCTCCGAGGTGACCGTCCGGCGCCTGCACGGGGCCCTGCACGACGTGGTGCTCTCCGCGCCCGAGGTCCGCGACCAGGTGTGGGACGTGCTCGGGCGCTGGGCCACGACGCTCCCGCGCTGAGCACCGCCCGGGGGTGTCCCTCAGCCGATCCGCTGGACCGCCAATCGGGTCGCCGCGGCCACCAGGGCGTCCGACGGCTCCGCGTCCGCCCGCTCGTGCGCCGTGAAGACGACGAGCACGACGGGGTCCCGGCCCGGCGGCCGGACGACGGCGATGTCGTTGCGCACCCCGTACGAGGCGGTCCCGGTCTTGTCCGCGACCGTCCAGCCCGCGGGGACGCCCGCCCGGATCGTGCCGTCGCCGGTCGTCGTCCCCGCCATCGACGACCGCAACAGCTCGCGGTCCCCGGCGTCCAGCGCGTCGCCCACGAGCACCGCCCGCAGGTCGCTCGCCGACTGCGCCGGGGTCGTCGTGTCCCGCGGGTCACCCGGGACCGCCGTGTTGAGGTCGGGCTCGACGCGGTCCACCCGGGTCACGTCGTCCCCGATCCCCCGCAGCCACCGCGACACACCGCCCACCCCGCCGAGCCGCTCCACGAGCAGGTTCGCAGCCGTGTTGTCACTCTCGCGCACCGCCGCGTCGACGAGCGCCCGGACCGTCATGCCCTCGTCGACGTACCGGCTCGTGACGGGTGCGTACTCGAGCAGGTCGCCCCGTCCGTAGTGCACGACCTCGTCGAGGTCCTCGCCGCTCGACGCGTCGAGGACCGCCGCGGCGATGAACGCCTTGTTCGTCGAGGCGAAGGCGAACCGTTCGTCGGCCCGGTACCCGACGCTGCTGCCGTCCGCCGTGTCGATCGCGACGACACCGATCCGGGCGTCGTCCCGCTCCTCGAGCGCGGCGAACGCGCGGGACGTCGCCGCGTCCGCGGTCGCGGTCGGTGTCGGTACCGGTACCGGTACCGGCGTCGTGGTCGCCGTCGGAGCACCGCCCGCCGTGCCCGAGGGGTCGCCACCACCACTGCCGCTGCACCCGGCGAGCGTCAGCGCGGCCACCGCCGCGATCGTGGCCAGGGTCGTCCTCGTCGTCCGCACGCGGACGAGCATGCCGACCCCGCCCGCGATCCACCTGCACGTCGCGTCCCGCCGTGCGAGCCACGCGGCCACGGTCGGACGGGAGGCACGTGGCGGTGCCACCACGCGCCTCCCGTCCGGTGGTGGCGGACCCGACACGCGTGGTCGGGGTCCGCACGCGCCTCCCGTCCGGCGGGCGACGTGTCAGGAGCGCGACAGTCGCGTGACCGTCGCGTGTGCGCCGTCCTGCAGGAGCCCGTCGAGCGCGTCGCGGTACGCCGCGACGAACCGGTCGTCGTCGACCAGGTCGCCGAACACCTGGCGGTCCTGCAGGAAGGCGAGCCGGTCCTCGTCCTGCCGCCGCGCGGCCGCCGTCAGCCGGTCGGCGAGGCGGTCCACGACCTGGATCGGCTGCCCGTCCTCGTCGGTGCCCTCCGCGTAGCGCGCCCACGAGGCGACGATGCCGGCCGAGAGCGCGACGGGACCTCCGGATGCGAGGTTCTCGCGGACCACCGGGAGCAGCCACTTCGGGATGCGGTCGCTCGACTCGGCGCAGAGCCGGGCGAGGGTGTCGCGGACCTCGGGGTTCCGGAAGCGCTCGATGAGCGTCGCCGTGTAGTCGTCGAGGTCGATCCCGGGGACCGCGTGGAGCGTCGGGGTCGCCTCCTCGGCCATGTAGCGGCGGAGGAAGGTCGCGATCGCCTCGTCCTGCGTGGCCTCGTGGGCGTAGCGGTACCCGGACAGGTACCCGAAGTAGCAGAGCCCCTGGTGGCTGGCGTTGAGGAGCCGGAGCTTCATCAGCTCGTACGGCTCGACGTCGTCGACGAGCTGCACGTCGGCGTCCTCGTACCGGGGGCGGCCGGCGGGGTGGTCGTCCTCGAGCACCCACTGGAAGAACGGCTCGGCGACGACCGGCCAGGCGTCCTCGATGCCGAGCTCGTCACGGACCCAGGCCCGGTCCTCGTCGGTCGTGACCGGGGTGATCCGGTCGACCATCGAGTTCGGGAACGACACGTGCTCGCCCATCCACGCCGCGAAGGCCGGGTCCTGCAGGCGGGCGTAGGCGGTGAACATCTGCCGAGCGACGTGTCCGTTGCCCTGGATGTTGTCGCACGACATCACCGTGAACGGCTCGAGACCCCGGTCGCGACGACGCCGGAGCGCCTCGACCACGAGGCCGAAGACCGTCCGCGGCGGGGCGTCCCCGCGCAGGTCCGCTGCGACACCCGGTTCGTCCGCGACGAACTCCCCCGTGACGTGGTCGAAGTTGTAGCCGCCCTCGGTGATGGTCAGGCTGACGATCCTGGTGTCCGGGTGCGCCATCTTCTCGACGACCGCGTCCGGGTCGTCCACCGCGAGCAGGTACTCGACGATGCTGCCCACGACCCGCGACTCCCGCGTGCCGTCCGGGTGCTTGAGCACGAGCGTGTAGAGGCCGCCCTGCTCCGCCATCGCGGCGGCCATGCGACGGTCCTGCTCGAGCACACCGACACCGCAGATGCCGTACTCGCGGGCCTCGCCCTGCTGCAGGAGCCGGTCCACCACCATCGCCTGGTGCGCACGGTGGAAGCCGCCGACGCCGAAGTGCACGATCCCCGGGGTGATCCCGTCGCGGTCGTAGCTCGGCACGGCGACGCCGCTCGCGGCGATCCGGTCCAGGGTCTCCGGGCTCAGGCGGACGGTCATGGGTACTCCTTCGTACGGCGGTCGCGAGCCCCCAGTCTGGCAGCCGGAACCGGTGTGCGGAACCGGTGTTCTGCTCCGACGCACCCGGATCGACCCGCGACCCTCGGTGCCCGGGGGACGAACCTGAGGGAGCGCTCGGAGAAGGTGCACCGAGTGCATCGATGCACCTAGTGTTGGCACACGTGACCACCACCGACCGTCGTGCCGCGCTCAAGGCGAAGCACCGTGCCGCGATCCTGCAGGCAGCGCGGGACCTGGTCGACGAACGCGGCGGACGCGGATTCGGCGTCGACGACCTGGCGTCGCGTGCCGACATCGCGCGACGGACCGTCTTCAACCACTTCGCGTCGCTCGACGAGGTCCTGCTCGCGGTGTGCGAGCAGGAGCTCTCGGTGATCATCGACCGGTTCCTGGCCGACATGGCCCGGACCCCGATCGGCGACGGCAGCCGCGCGTCGATGTTCGAGGAGCTCGAGTCGGCCGCACGCGGGGCCGACCTGGCGCCGGCGATCTCCGGGATGTACCGGATCATCGGTGAACCGGGGAAGGAGGACCCGAAGGCCGCGGTCCTCACCCAGACCGCGTTCTCGCGGGTCACCGACCGGCTGCGCGACGAGGTCGCCCGGCGACACCCGGGTGCCGACCCGCTCGACACCGCGCTGCTCGTCGACTCGCTCATGAGCGGGATCGTCGTCATCGCCGACCACTGGCTCACCAACGACGGCCCCGAGCTCACCCCGGCGTCACTGACCGCCTGGGACGCCCTGCTGAGCAGACTCGTGCACAGCGTCCGCTCCGGCTACATGCCGGCCTCCTGACCACTCCCCCCGGGGTCCACCGGCGCACCCCGCACCACCACAGCACCTGACACGAAAGGACGGGGCAACCGCATGGCCGGTCTCCTCTACCGTCTCGGACGGTTCTCCGCACGACGCCACTGGCTGGTGATCATCGCCTGGATCGTCATCATGGGCATCGCGGGGCTCACCTACAGCCTGTTCGCGGGCACGATCTCCTCGTCCATCACGATCCCGAACACCAAGACGAGCCAGGTGCAGGACGAGCTGGCGGACAAGTTCCCGTCGGCGAACGGTGGCAACGGCACGCTGGTCTTCGAGACGACCGACGGCAAGGCGTTCACCGCGACGCAGCAGGCCGACGTCAAGGACTTCCTGGACGGGATCGACGACCTCGACGGGGTGAAGGAGGTCCGTGACGGCTTCACCACGCAGGACCAGCTCGACGAGCAGCGGCAGAAGATCGTCGACGGGCGCCAGCAGATCGAGGACGGTCGCAAGCAGATCGAGGACGGCCAGGCCCAGCTCGACCAGCAGAAGGACCAGCTGGAGTCGGGCAAGCAGCAGATCGAGCAGGCGCAGGCGCAGCTCGACCAGCAGAAGGCCCAGGCCGAGGCGCAGGCCCAGGCCGCCGGGGCCGCCGCCGCGAACAGTGCGGCCGCGCAGGCCGGTCAGCAGCAGCTCGAGCAGGCCCAGGCGCAGATCGACGCCCAGCAGCAGCAGATCACCGCGGGCGAGCAGCAGATCGCCGACGCCCAGCAGGAGATCGACGACAACACGAAGAAGCTCGAGGACAACGAGCGCGAGCTGGAGCAGGGGTCCGACCTGCTCGACCTGTCGAAGGACATCCGCTTCGTGTCGTCGAACGGCGCTGCCTCGATCGGCACCGTGCAGTTCACGAAGTCGACCTTCGAGGTGCCGCAGGAGACCAAGCAGGAGATCTCCGACCGGGCCGAGAGCGCGAAGATCGACGGCCTCGAGGTGTACGTCTCGAACGACATCGCGCAGGGTGTCCCGTCGATCCTCGGCCCCGGCGAGATCGTCGGTGTCATCATCGCCGCGCTCGTGCTCTTCCTGATGCTCCGCACGGTCATCGGCGCCGCCATCCCGCTGCTGTCCGCCGTGCTCGGCGTCGGCGTCGCCACCCTCGCGTCGCTCTCGTTCTCGAGCCTGGTCGAGTTCATCTCGGTCACGCCGGTGCTGGGGGTGATGCTCGGCCTGGCGGTCGGCATCGACTACTCGCTGTTCATCCTCAACCGACACCGGACGCAGCTGAAGGCCGGCATGGGCGTCCACGAGTCCATCGGTCTCGCCAACGGCACCTCCGGCAACGCGGTGGTCTTCGCGGGCACGACCGTCATCGTGGCCCTGCTCGCGCTCAACATCACCGGGATCCCGTTCCTCGGCCTGATGGGCACCGTCGGCGCCGTCGCCGTGCTGTTCGCGATCCTCATCGCGACGTCGTTCACCCCGGCGCTGCTGTCCCTGCTCGGCATGCGCATCCTCCGGAAGAAGGAGCGGCAGCAGATCGGGCACACCGGGTCCGTCCGGGTGCCGAACAAGCCGATGTCGACCTGGCGCGCGGTCGTCACGCTCGTCGCCGGCGTCGCGGTGCTCGGCACGATCGCCCTCCCCGCCACGCAGATGCGCCTCGGCCTGCCGACCGGTGCCTCCGAGGCCACCGACTCGTCGCAGTACAAGGCGTACAAGGCGCTCGAGGACGAGTTCGGCGCCGGCCAGAACGGTCCGCTGCTCGTCGTGGCCGACCTGCCGGAGGCGATCGCGAAGGACGACGTCACCGCGACCGAGGTCACCATCGGCCAGGCGCTCGCGAAGAACGACGACGTCGAGGCCGTCCTGCCGATCGGCGCGTCGTCCGACCGCGACATCATCGCCTTCCAGGTCAAGCCCGCGGGCGGCCCGGACAGCGTCTCGACCGAGACCCTGGTCAAGGACCTGCGCGAGCAGACCGTGCAGACCGACGACGGCACGGTGACGCTCGGGGTCGCGGGCAACGCCAGCGCGAACATCGACGTGTCGGAGAAGCTCGCGAACGTGCTGCCGCTCTACCTCGTCGTGGTCGTCGGCCTGTCGCTGATCATCCTCATCGTCGTGTTCCGGTCGTTCCTCGTGCCGATCACCGCGACGGCCGGGTTCATCCTGTCCGTGCTCGCGTCCTTCGGTGGTCTGACGGCCATCTACCAGTTCGGCTGGCTGGGCTCCGTGTTCGGCGTGCACGACCCTGCGCCGATCCTGAGCTTCCTGCCCATCATCGAGATCGGCATCCTGTTCGGGCTCGCGATGGACTACCAGCTCTTCCTGGTGTCCGGCATGCGTGAGGCGTACGCGCACGGCGCCTCGGCCAAGGTCGCGGTGCAGCGTGGTCTGCACGCCGGTCGCGCGGTGGTCACGGCTGCCGCGATCATCATGATCTCGGTGTTCTCGGGCTTCATCTTCTCCGAGTCCTCGACCATCAAGCCGATCGGCTTCGGCCTGGCGTTCGGTGTGCTGGTCGACGCCTTCGTCGTCCGGATGCTGCTCATCCCGGCGGTCATGCACCTGCTCGGGAAGAGCGCCTGGTGGATCCCGAAGTGGCTCGACCGGATCCTGCCGGACGTCGACGTCGAGGGCGCCAAGCTCGAGCGCTCGCACCCCGGCGACGACCGCGGCCACGGCGCCGAGCCCGCCGTCGCCGGTGCCACCGCCGGGGCCGGAGCCGGAGCACACCGCGGGTCGCACGCCGCCGACGTGGAGCCCGATGCGAACCCGCACGAGGGGCACACGCCGACGCACCGCGCCTAGGCGTCGAGCGTCCGCGGGGGCGCCAGCCCCACTGCACCGCCGGGAGGCCCGGTGCCGGTCCACGAGACCGGCACCGGGCCTCCCGTCCGTGTGCCGTGCACGACCGCAGCACGGGGCACCCTGACCGTTCGTGGACGAAGTACCGTGGACGCATGACCGCGCCCGACGTCGACCCCCTCGCCCTCGACCGGCAGCTCTGCTTCGCCCTGGCCGCCACGAGCCGCAGCGTCGTCGGCCTGTACCGCGACCTGCTCGACCCGCTGGGCCTGACGCACCCGCAGTACCTCGTCATGCTCGCCCTGTGGGAGCACGACCCGCGATCGGTGCGCGAGATCGCCGCGGAACTCCGCCTCGACTCCGCCACGCTGAGCCCCCTGCTCAAGCGCCTCGAGGCATCCGGCTACGTCCGACGCCAGCGCAGCGCGGCCGACGAACGCCAGCTCGAGGTGTCGCTCACCACCGCCGGTCGGGCACTCCGCGAGCGGGCGAGCACCGTCCCGGTCGCGGTGGCCGACCGGCTCGGCTGGCCGCTCGACCGGCTCGAGCGACTGAAGGACGACCTGACGGAGCTGCTCGGACGCGTCGACGCACTCGACTGAGCAGGTACTTCGTGGCAGAATGATTCGTGTACGAACGAAAGGACGGACCATGGGTCGCTTCGGCAGCTGGTACGACCGCTGGAACCGCACGCTCATCGAGAAGATGGGTCCGTCGCAGATCGGTGCCGGACGCGTCGAGGGCGTCGACGACCGTACCGTCGACCGTCCCTGCCCGATCTGCCACCAGCCACTCTCGCAGCACACCGTGATCCGCCCCGAGGGCCAGGTCCGCTCGAGCACGCTGGTGTGCCCCGGTCGCTGAGGATCCGCCGTGCCGGGGGAATTGCCCCGCGCAACACGTGGTTGAACGGACACGTGAAGCTCTTCGAAGCCGCCGACCTCGGCGCACTCCACCTCCGCAACCGCATCGTCATGGCACCCCTCACCCGGACGCGCGCCGGTGAGCAGGGCATCCCCAACGACCTCCTCGTCGAGCACTACGCGCAGCGCGCCGGCCTCGGCATGATCATCACCGAGGGCACCTGGCCCGTGCAGGAGGGCCGCTCCTACCCCGGCCAGCCCGGCATCGAGACCGACGAGCAGGTCGCCGGGTGGCGCCGCGTGACGGACGCCGTGCACGAGCGCGGCGGCACGATCGTCATGCAGCTCATGCACGGCGGTCGCGTGTCGCACACCGACATCTCGCAGACCCCGCGCATCGTGGGCCCCTCGGCGATCGCCGCTCCGGGGCAGACGCACCTGGCCGACGGCTCGAAGGCCGACATGCCCGTGCCGCACGAGCTCACCACCGACGAGGTCCGCGAGGCCGTCCAGGGCTTCGTCCGCGCCGCTCGCAACGCGATCGCGGCCGGGCTCGACGGCGTCGAGGTGCACGGTGCGAACGGGTACCTCGTGCACGAGTTCCTCTCCCCCGTGTCGAACACCCGCACCGACGAGTACGGCGGCTCGCCCGAGAACCGCGCGCGCTTCGCCGTCGAGGTCACCACGGCGATCGCAGAGGCCGTCGGCGCCGACCGCGTGGGCATCCGTCTCTCGCCGCAGCACAACATCCAGGGCGTGCTCGAGGAGGACGACGCCGACGTCCGTGCGACCTACACCGCCGTCGCCGAGGGCCTCGCGCCGCTCGGGCTGGCCTTCGTCGACGTCCTGCACGCCGAGCCGGCCAGCGAGCTCGTGCAGCACGTGCGCCGCACCGCAGGTGCCCCGTTCATCGCGAACTCGGGCTTCTCCTCGATGACCACCCGCGACGAGGCGATCACGCTGCTCGACGGCGACCTCGCCGACGCCGTCGCTGTGGGCCGGGCCGCCATCGCGAACCCGGACCTCGCCGAGCGCTGGGAGCAGGACGCGCCGCTCAACGAGCCGCGTCCCGAGCTCTTCTACGGTGCGAGCGCCGAGGGCTACACCGACTACCCGACGCTCGACCAGGTGCGCGAGCCCGTCGCGTAGTCGACGCGACCAGCGACGGACGGGAGGCGCGGTGCCGGCCGGCACCGCGCCTCCCGTCCGTCCGTCGTCCGTGTCGCACCGGTGCCGGGTCGGAGGCTCCCGGCCCACCTAGGATCTTCCGGTGAGCACCGCGACCGCGCCGCCGACGCCCCTCGACCGCCCCGACCACCTCGTCGGCGAGTCGACGCACGACCCCTCCGGAGCGCTGCACGACCGCGGTCGACGGGCGCTTCGCGGGACGCTCGCGGCGCTGGCGATCTGGGCGGCGGCCCGGGTGCTGCTCGAGGGAGCCGCCCTCGTCGCCTGGCTCGTCGAGCGACCGGGACAGCTCGGCCTGCGGACGCTGCCGACCGTCCTGAACCACTGGGACGCGGAGAACTACCTGCACGTCGCCCTGGCCGGCTACCCGACCTTCGGCGTCGTGCCGTTCGACGAGGCGTTCCTGCCCGGGTACCCCTTCCTCTCCCGCTTCGTCGCCGAGGGTGTGTTCTTCACCGTCACCCCGAACCCGACCCAGGTCGCCGCGGCCATGTGGCTCGTGACCGGCCTCTCCGCCGCCGTCGCCGCGGTGCTGCTGTGGAAGGTCGTCCGCGACCGCTTCGACGCGCGCGTCGCGGCCGGCGCCGTCGCGCTCCTGGTCGCGGGGCCCTACGCCCACTTCATGGTCGCGCCGTACGCCGGGTCGCCCTACCTGGCCTTCGCGATCGCCGCCTGGCTGCTCGTCCAGCGCGGCCGCTGGCTCACCGGGGCGCTGCTCTGCATCCCGGCGGGACTGATCCGTGTGGAGACGGTCTACCTCGTGGCGGCCCTGGTCGTCGCGCAGCTGCTCGGCCCGCGGATCCGGCCGTTCTGGTCGCGCCTGTGGCGAGCCGCCGCCTTCGGTGCGGTGGGGTCGCTCGGCCTGGGCTACTACCTCGCCTGGCTCTGGCACCAGACCGGAAACCCGACGCACTGGTTCCTCGTCCAGAAGCTCGGGTGGCACCGCGAGACGCAGTGGCCGTGGGAGACGTTCCGCACGACGCTCCGGATCGCGACCGGGACGACCGGGTCGGGGCAGTTCCAGGAGTGGTCGGACATCGTGATGGTCGCGGTCTACCTGGTCGCGGTCGGCTTCCTCATCGCGAAGCGGTGGTGGCCCGAGCTGGTGTACACGGGCCTCATGGTGGTGTCCATGGGGACGAGCTACGCGTGGACCTCGATGGCCCGCGAGAGCTCGGTGCAGTTCCCGCTCATGGTGCTCGTGGCCTCCACGCTGGCCGGCCGTCGTCGCTCACGGTGGGTCTTCTGGGTGGTGCTCGGCATCGGGATCGTGGACGCGACCTACCAGTCGTACCGGTTCGCACTCGGCGACTGGGGCGACTGAGCCGTCAGCGGCCTGCTCGACGGGCGGTCCGGGCGTCGGGCGGTCCCGGTCCTCGCCGTTCCACAGGTCCGCGCAGTCGACCGCGGAGGCCCCCGCCCGCCGGAGCCAGGCACCGGCGACCCGGTCCCCCGGGTCGGCCGTGACCGCCGCGACGAGCGCCCCGCGGTGCGCCGGACCGACCAGCACCGGGTGACCCGGTCGGCCGTCGAACGCGGCACGCCGCAGGACGTCCGCACCCGCAGACGCCCCGATGACGCGGCGCACGACCGTCGGTGGCATCGTCGGCAGGTCGACGAGCGCGACGCACGCGACGACCCCGTCGTCGAGCACCCGCAGCCCCGCCGCGAGCGACGCACCGGGTCCCTCGGCCCAGTGCTCGGCGACCACCGTGCGGACGGACGGCAGGTCCGGCACGAGCACTCGGGCGTCCCCGGCCGCGGCGCCGAGGACCACGACCACCGAGGCGCAGCCGCCGTCGAGCAGTGCCCGGCTCACGGACCCGAGCCACGGCGTCCCGTCCGTCGTCCGCACCAGCGCCTTCGGCATGCCCATGCGCGTCCCGGCACCGGCGGCGAGCAGGACCCCGGTCACCGGCAGCGGGACGTGCGGGGCGACCGGCAGCGGGTCGTCCGGTCGCGGCATGCGCGGGCCGCCGCTCAGACGAACGCCGGGACGGACGTCCAGGCTGCCGGGGCGTCCTCGACCCCGTCACGCACGACCGTGCCCGAGATGAGTCCGTAGGGACGGTCGGCGGCGAAGAACACCTCGCCCGGGTTCTCGAGCCCGAACGGGGACAGGTCGACCAGGAAGTGGTGCTTGTTCGGCATCGAGAAGCGCACTTCGGCGATCTCGGGGAACGACTCGATCGCCGCGCGCCCCATCGCGAACAGGGTCTGCTGCAGGGCGAGCGAGTGCAGGTCCGCGAAGGTCGCGAGCATCCGGTCGAGCACGCCGGTCCACACCCGGTCGTAGTCGATGCCGTCGGCGACCGCCTCGGGTGTGTAGCGCCACCGCGCGGTGACCGACGTCGCGAGGATCCGGTCGTCGGTCTCGGCGAGCGTCGTGTACGCGTCACGCGGGAAGCCGTGGAACTCGCTGCCCGTCGACTTCAGGACCGTCAGGTCGGTCACGCCGGCGAGCACGTGGACGTCGTCGCCGTCGACCTGCACCACGGCGGTGCGGGTGCCGCGGCCGGACCGGACGAACGCGTGGTCGTGCGCCCGACCGTCGACCGCGATCCGCTCCCAGGCGTGCTGCTCGGCGGACAGCGTCGACCCGTCGTACCAGTCGAACGCCGTCGCGAAGTGCCGGCCGAGGCGGAGGAGGAACTCCTCCGGGGCGCCCACACCGTGCTCCTTCGCGAACGCGTAGACGGTGTTCTTCTGCGTGTCCGTCGCGACGACCTTCGCGTTGTCGCCCTGGGTGTAGGACTCGGCGAGCGCCGCACCGCGCAGCTGGGTCGTGACCGTCAGGTCCTCGATCTCGTGGCGGTCGGTGTCGCGGGTGACCCGGACGAGGCGGACCTCGGCCTTGCCGTACTGGTTCGCACCGAGGCGGACGGACGTGCTGACGGGGGCTGCGGTGGCGGTGGTGTCCATGCGGCGACGATGACAGCCGCGTGTTTCGGTGGTGCGTCGATCAGGTCACGAGCTCCGTCCGCCGAGCCGGCCCGGTCGTGACGCGGCCGTCGTTCCCCCGTAACGGTGCCGAAACACCCGTTCCCTAGCGTTGCCGCCACGAACCGATCCGACCGAGGAGGCACCGTGGCGCGCAGCACCGCACCCCGAGCGTCCTCGGCGTGGAACCGCGGGATGATCGCGCACGGCCGACGACCGGGCGACACCGTCGTCACCCGTCCCGCCACCCCGATCGGACCCCTGCATGGACCTCGTCACCGTCCGCACCCTGCGGACACCGTCGCACCGCGACGACCTCGCGCTCGCACCCGGTGAGCAGCCGCTCGCCGGCGGCACCTGGCTGTACTCCGAGGAGCAACCGGGAACCACCGGCCTCGTCGACCTGACCGGCCTCGGCTGGCCGGACGCCGAGCACACGCCGGAGGGCCTGCGGCTCGGTGCGACGTGCACCATCGCGGCGCTGCTGCGGCTCGACCCCGAGCCGGGGTGGCGTGCGTGGCCCCTCGTCGAGCGGTGCGCGAACGCCCTGCTCGCGTCGTTCAAGGTGTGGAACGCGGCGACGGTCGGCGGGAACGTGGCGACCGCGCTGCCCGCGGGAGCGATCACGGCGTTGCTGGTGACCCTGGACGCGACGGCGGTCGTCTGGACGCCGGACGGCGGGGATCGCCGCCTGCCCGTCGCCGACCTCGTCACCGGGGTCCGCGCCACGGCACTGGCGTCCGGCGAGGTGGTCCGCGCGTTCGACGTGCCGGAGTCGGCGCTCAGGAGCACCACCGGGTACCGCCGTGTGTCGCTCAGCCCGCACGGTCGGACCGGCGCGCTCGTGACCGCGCGCTGGGACGCCGACGGCTTCGTCCTCGTCGTCACCGGCGGGACCCCGCGACCGGTCGTGCTGCGGTGGGACGCGGTGCCCACGGCTGCCGAGGTCGACACGCTGCTCGCCGCCCACGACGACTGGTACGACGACCCGCACGGCTCCCCCGACTGGCGCCGGGCGGTGTCTCGCCGCTTCGCCGCCGAACTCGTCGCCGAGGCCGGCGGCTCGGGTCTCGCTGCTGCGGAGGGGGACGCCCGATGAGGTTCGAGGTCGACGGGACGACCGTGGACGCCGCCCCGCAGCCGGGCCAGGTCCTCCGCACCCTGCTCCGCGAGCACGGTGGCACCAGCGTCAAGAAGGGCTGTGACGCCGGCGACTGCGGTGCCTGCTCGGTCCTGCTCGACGGGGTGCCCGTGCACTCCTGCATCACACCGGCGCACCGGCTCGAGGGTCGCGTGGTGACGACGGCCGCGGGCCTCGGCACGCCGGAGCAGCCCCACCCCGTGCAGCGGGCGTTCGCCGAGGCCCCCGGGTTCCAGTGCGGGTTCTGCACCGCCGGGTACGTCGTCACCGCGTCCGCCCTCGACGACGACCAGCTCGCCGACCGACACCGGGCGCTCAAGGGCAACCTCTGCCGGTGCACGGGGTACCGCGCGATCGAGGACGCCCTCGACGGCGTGCGCAACACGGCGTGCCCGGGTGCCGGGGCCGCCGTCGGCACGTCCGTCGCGGCCCCGGCGGCGATGCGGATCGTGACCGGGGGCGAGGAGTACACGCTCGACGTCCGCCCGACCGAGGCGCTCCTGCACGTGGCGGTCCTCGGCAGCCCCCACCCGCACGCCCGCGTCGTGTCGATCGACGCGAGCGCGGCCGAGGCCCTGCCCGGTGTGCACCTCGTGCTCAGCCACCACGACGACCCCGGCGTGCTCTTCTCGACCGGGCGGCACGACTCGCGGCTCGACGACCCCGACGACACCCGCGTGTTCGACCGGGTGCTGCGGTTCCGTGGGCAGCGCGTGGCGGCCGTCGTCGCCGACAGCGTCCGGATCGCGGAGCAGGCGTGCGCCGTGCTTCGGGTCGAGTACGAGCTGCTGCCGAGCGTGCACGACGTCGACGCCGCGCGCGGCCCGGGCGCTCCCCTGCTGCACGGCGACAAGACGACCGCCGAGCACCGCATCGCCGAGCCCGGCCGCAACGTGGTCGCGGCCCTGCACGGCGAGACCGGCGACGTCGAGGCCGCGCTGGCGTCCGCCGTCGCGTCGGTCGACGGCACCTGGAGCACCGGTCGTGTCTCCCACGCGGCACTCGAGACGCACGCGACCCGCGGTTCGCTGGACCGGGACGGGAGGCTCGTGCTGCGGACCGCCACGCAGGTCCCGTTCCTGGTCCGCGACGAGATCGCGCACGTCTTCGGCCTCGACCCGTCGCGTGTGCGGGTGGTCGCCAAGCGCGTCGGCGGTGGGTTCGGCGGGAAGCAGGAGATGCTCACCGAGGACCTCGTCACCCTCGCCGTGCTGCGCACGGGTCGGAGCGTGCAGTACGAGTTCAGCCGCCGTGACGAGTTCACGATCGCGCCCACGCGGCACCCGATGCGGGTGCGTGTCCGGCTCGGTGCGGACGCGTCCGGCCGCCTGACCGCGATGCACGTCGACCAGGTGATGGACACGGGCGCCTACGGGAACCACGGCGTCGGCGTCATGTTCCACTCGGTCAGCGAGTCGGTCGCCGTCTACCGCTGCCCGGCGAAGCGGGTCGACGCCGAGTCCGTCTACACGAACAACCTGCCGTCGGGGGCGTTCCGCGGGTACGGCCTGGGCCAGGTGGTGTTCGCGATCGAGTCGGCGATGGACGAGCTCGCGCGTCGGCTCGACCTCGACCCGTTCGAGCTCCGGCGGCGCAACGTCGTCGTGCCGGGCGACCCCCTCGTCGTGACCGATCCCGACGAGGAGGACGACCTGCGCTGGGAGGGCAGCTACGGCCTCGACCAGTGCCTCGACCTGGTGGAGGACGCGCTGCGCGCGCCGCTGCCCGAGGTCCCGCCGATGGACGGCCCGGAGCTCGACCCGCCCACGGCGGACGGTTCCGGGGACTGGGCGTACGGCACCGGCATCGCGCTGGCGGCCATCGCGACGATGCCGCCCCGTGGCCACCACGCGCACGCGACCGTCGAGGCCACCACGGACGGCCGCTACCGGATCGGGGTCGGCACGGCGGAGTTCGGCAACGGCACGACGACCGTGCACACCCAGCTCGTCGCGACCGCCCTCGGCACCACGCCGGACCGGGTCGACGTGCACCAGTCCGACACCGACGCCGCGCAGTACGACACCGGTGCGTTCGGCTCCGCCGGGGTGGTCGTGGCGGGCAAGGCGCTGTTCGCGGCGGCCGAGGACCTCCGCGAGCAGCTGACCGCCCGCGCGCTCCGGATCGTCGCCGCGCGCACACCCCGTGCCGCCTCCGGGCCGCTCGGCCCCGCCGTCGAGGTCCTGCCCGGCGGCGTCCGCGTCGGTGACGAGGTCGTCGGACACGCCGAGCTCCTCGCCGAGGGACCGCTGGTCGCGCACGGCAGCCACGACGGCACCCCGCGGTCGCTCGCGTTCACGGTGCACGGTGCCCGTGTCGCGGTGCACCGACCGACCGGCGAGGTCCGGGTGCTCCACAGCGTGCAGGCCGTCGACGCCGGCACCGTCCTGAACCCCGAGCAGCTGCGCGGACAGGTCGAGGGCGGCGCAGCACAGGCGATGGGATCGACCCTGTACGAGGAGGTCGTGCTCGACGACACCGGTCGCGTGACCACCGACGCCTTCCGGTCGTACCGGGTGCCGAAGATCTCCGACGTGCCCCGCACCGAGGTCCGCTTCGCCGACACGCACGACCCGCTCGGACCGCTCGGGGCGAAGTCGATGAGCGAGGCCCCGTACAACCCCGTCGCCCCGGCGGTGGCGAACGCCGTCCGCGACGCGATCGGCGTGCGTCCGTACCGCCTGCCGATGACGCGCGACCGTGTATGGGCGCTGCTGCAGGGCGACGCGACCGACGCCGGAGGTGCGTGATGTTCGAACTGGCACCGCGCCTCCTGGCCGTCCTCGACACGGGTGCACCGGTCGTCGTCGCGACGGCGGTCTCGATGACCGGCAGCGCGCCGAGCGGCGTCGGGACCTCGATGGCGGTGCTGCCGGGCGGACAGGTCGTCGGCACCATCTCCGGAGGCTGCGTCGAGGGCTCGCTGTTCCTCACCGCCGAGCAGGTGCTCGAGACCGGCGAGGCGGTGTTCGAGCGGTTCGGCTTCGACGACGACCCCGACGCCGTGTGGGCCCCCGCGCTCCGGTGCGGTGGTCGCGTGGAGGTGCTCGTCCACCGGGTCACGTCCGACGACGCCCTGCTCGTGAGCGCGCTGCGTGACGCCGCGGCCGGTCTGCCGACCTCGCTCGCCGTCTCGCTGGAGCCGGGGACGCTCGGGGTGGTCGTCACCGCTCCGGACGGGTGCCGCGACCGGGTCTTCGTCGAGCGCAGTGACCACCGCCCCCGCTGCGTCGTCGTCGGCGCCGTCGAGACCGCCGTCGCCGTGACGAACGCCGCCGCGGTGCTCGGCTACGCCGTGACCGTGGTCGACCCGCGGCCGGTGTTCCTGACGGACGAGCGCTTCCCGGCCGCGGACGAGCGGATCGTGGGCTGGCCGACGCGCGTGCTCGAGGGGTTGCCCGTGGACCGGACGACCGCCGTCGTGGTGCTCGCACACGACGACCGGTTCGACGCCGAGGTGATCGACCAGGCGCTCCGCCGCGGAGCCGGGTACGTCGGCGCGATGGGCTCCCGATCGACCCACGAGCGGCGGCTCGCGGAACTGCACGCGCTCGGCACGCCGGACCTCGATCGGCTCCGCTCCCCGATCGGTCTCGACATCGGCGCGCGGACCCCGGCCGAGACGGCCGTCGCGATCATGGCCGAGGTCGTCGCCGTGCGGACGGGCTCCTCGGGAGGGGCGCTGACCGGCGGGTCCGGCCCGATCCACCGCGTCCCCGCGCGGGTCCCCTGACGCACGATCGCCCGTCGCGGTGTGCACGGGCGCGTCGTGTGCGTCGCGGTCCTCCTCCTCGGCCGGCGTGCGGGCCGAGGAGGGACCAGACCGGGACGGCGCGCCCCTCCCCAGCTCGGTGGCTCGCGTTCAGACCGCGGCGGGGGTCCGGGCGAGGCGCTCGCCGAGCCGGGCGGTGATCTCGCGCTCGTCGCCCGTCACGAGTCGGAAGTCCCGGACGACCACCCGCCCTCCGACGACCACGTGCCGCGGCCGACGACCCGGGGACGCCCAGAGGAGCCCCGCGACCGGGTCCGCGACGCCGGCATCGGCGACACCCGAGACGTCCCACACGCACAGGTCGCCCGCGGTGCCCTCGCCGAGGTGCCCGAGCTCCGGCCGCCCCAGTCCCGCCGCCGACCCCTCCGTCATCATCCCGAGCACCTGGCGCGCGGGCAGCTGCGGCCCGACGAGCGCGGACACCTGCATCGCCAGACGCCCGTCCGCGAGCAGGTGTCCGGCGTCGTTGCTGCCCCCACCGCTCGTGCCGAGGCCGACCGGGATCCCGGCCGCCGCGAGCTTCGCGACGGGAGCGACCCCCCACCCCATCGGAACATCGCATCCCGGCGCGTGCGTCGCCGTGACGCCTGTGGTCGCTAGTCGTGCGATCTCGTCGTCGGTGACGTCGCAGAGGTGCGCGATCGTGACGTCGGGCGCGAGCCAGCCCCACTCGTCGAGCAGGTCGAGGGGCCGACGGCCGTACCGCTCGAGCGCGATCGCGGTGTCGACCTGCTCGTTCGCCTGGGTCCGGCGCCGGAGACCGTGCCGTTCCGCGACCTCGCCGAGCGCGCGGAACGTGGCCTCGCCGTCGGAGTGCACGCCGGCCGGACCGACGGCGAACTGGAGACCGCCGTCCGGGTCGACGCCGCCCACCGCACGCTCGTGCAGCAGACCGGTCGCGATCGCGTCTGCCGAGGCCGCTGCGCGCTCCGGGGCGTCCCGCGCCGACCCGCGCACGAACACGAGCCGTCCGCCGAGACCACGCACCCCGTCGACCGTCGCCGCGGCGAGCGCCACGGTGTCGTCCGTGCTCACGCCGGACGGCCAGTTCAGGTGGTGGTCGGCGATCGTCGTGACGCCGGACAGGAGGCCCTCCGCGGCTCCGGCAGCCGCCGCCAGTCCGTACAGCTCGGGATCGTGCCCGGCCCGGCCGTACGCCGCCGCCATGGTCGGCAACCAGTCGGCCATCGGCACACCGCGGGTGCCGGGCAGGGTGCGGAAGGCGGTCTGGAGCAGGTGGTGGTGCGCGTTCACGAGACCGGGTGTGACCACACAGCCGGACACGTCGAGGGTGGTCACGACCTCGCTGCCGTCGTCGATCACGACGTCGCCGTCCCGTTCGGTCCGGGGGTCGACGAGGACACGGTGTGCACCGGTGACGGTCAGCATGCGACGGTTCTAGCAGCCGCCTGTTTCCGGGGCGTGACGACGGGTCGCACGGTCTCGCCGACCCCGCCCGTTCCGGTCGACCGCGCCGCGCGGTCCGGGAAACCCGGCGGTGACACCCGCGAAACACGGGCACCCTAGGTTCGCCCCATGACGCAGACCCTGATCCGCGCCGGCTGGGTGCTCACCGCCGCACCGGACGGCTCCTCCACACCCGCAGCGATCCGCGACGGCGCCGTCCTGCTCGACGGGGACCGCATCGCCGCCGTCGGCACCTTCGCCGAGCTGTCCGCTGCGCATCCCGACGCACCCGTCCGCGGCGGCGCGTACGACATCGTGACCCCGGGCTTCGTGAACACACACGGCCACTTCAGCGAGGGGCTCATCACGGGCATCGGCTCGCAGTACACGCTGTGGGAGTGGCTCACCGCACTGATCGGCCGCGTCAACCCGGTGATGACCCGCGAGAAGGCGTACGCCGGCACGGTGCTCCAGGGCATCCAGCTCCTCCGGAGCGGTGTGACGACCGCGAACGACATGTTCTGCGCCGACCCGGTGCCCGACGAGCCGGCGACCCCGGGTGTCGTGCAGGCACTCGAGGACCTCGGGCTCCGCGGTGTCGTGTCGTTCGGCTCCGGCGACGTCGACCGCGACTTCGGCGCGACCCCGATCCTCGACGAGTTCGAGGCCCTGCGCGAGGCCGCCGACGCCAGCCGCTACAGCACCTTCCGCGTGGGCGTCTCGTCGATCGGCCGGTACACCGACGACACCTGGCAGGAGCACGTCGACTACGCGGTCGCGGGCGGCCACGGGGTGCACGTGCACTTCCACGAGGTGCGCGAGGAGGTCACCGCCGCCCGGCAGCGCACCGGTCGGACGGCGATCGGCCACGCCGAGGCGACGGGCATGTTCCAGGTCCCGGTGATCGCCGCGCACAGCGTCTGGGTCGACCGCGAGGACCGCGAGCGCTACGCCACGCACGGCGTCGGGGTCGCGCACAACCCCGTCGCGAACGGCATCCTGGCGAGCGGCATCGCGCCGGTCGCCGAACTGCGAGCGCTCGGCGTCCCTGTCGGGATCGGGGTCGACGGTCCGGCGTCGAACGACTCGCAGGACTTCCTGCAGGCGATGAAGACCGCGGCCCTGCTCGCCCGCGTCCGCGACCTGCAGGCAACCGCGATGAGTGCACGCGAAGCCCTCGAGATGGGCACGATCGGCGGCGCCCGGGCCCTGCGGATGGAGCAGGAGATCGGGTCGCTCGAGCCCGGCAAGCGCGCTGACCTGGTGGTGTTCGACGGCGACTCCCCCACGCTGGCGAACGTGCACGACCCCTACCAGGCGGTCGTCTTCGTCGCGGGCAGCCGTGAGGTCCGCGACGTCTGGGTCGACGGCGAGCTGAGCCTCGCCGACGGCGACGTCACGAAGGTCGACGTGCGCGAGGCGGTGGACCGCGCCCGCCCCCTCGCCCGCCAGCTCGTCGCCGAGGCAGGGCTGGAGCGCCTGTCGGCGCTCACCGGTGGCGCGCTCGACGACACCGAGCGTCCGTAGCGGCGCACGTGCGACCGATCGGCTGTGGGGCTCAGCCGAGCGTGATCTCCCGGATCGTCGCCGACACCGTCGACGGATCGTCGGCCGTGGTCTGCGCGGAGCACGACCACTCGACCGGTTCCGTCGCCGTTCCGTGCTCCTCGCGCCGCACGGACGACTCCCCGGTGACGGCGGCCACCGTCACCCCGCTCGGACCGGACGATCGCTGCTCGACGCCCGTCGACCGGGTGTCGACGACCTTCCACGGGGTCGTCCCGTACTGGTCACGCCACCAGGCGACGATCGCCGGCCCGACCCTCGTCTCGCACGCCGCGCGCGCAACCCCGTCGAAGGAGGTCTGCTGCTGCGTGCAGCCGGTGAGCGCGACGAGCACGACCACGACGGCCGTGGCCGCGACGGTGCGGGTCCTCATGCACCCATCGTGCCGAACGCCGTGCGGCGCGTACAGCCCGGGGACGCCGGAGCGCGCGACGCGGCGACCGATCCGCTGCACGACGCACGGTCGCCCCCGCGCTACGCCCCGCCGAGCGCCCGCGTCGCCAGGTGCAGCGCGAGCCGGGTCTCCGGGTCGCCGAGGTCCACGCCGAGCAGCCGCTGCACCCGGTCGATGCGATCGGCCACGGTGTTGCGGTGCACCCCGAGCACCGCGGCCGTCTCCGCCACCGAGGACTCCGCGTCGAGGTACGCCGCCAGGGTCGAGCGGAGCGCCCCGCCCCCGCGCTCCAGGGGCGCGAGGAGCTGCTCCGCCGCCGGCAGGAACGTGTCGGTCTGCGTCCACGCGAGCAGCAGCTGCGCGAGGCCGAGCCGGTCGACGTGCACGAAGAAGCCCGACTCCGGTCGCGCGGCGGCGAGGCGGACGGCGTCACCCGCTTCGCCGAGCGTCCGCACGAGCCCCGCCGGACCGGCGTGCACGCTGCCCACGCCGGCGTTCGTGTCGACCGCGGTGCGCAGGGCGTTCTGGGCGGCGCGCACCGAGGCGGCGAGCGCGGCGACCGCGGCACGGTCGGGTTCGTCGGACGACGAGCACCAGAGCGCCCACCCGTCGGTCTGCTCGACCACGACCACGTCGAGCCCGTGCGCGTCGAACGCCGTCTCGACCTCGCGTCGCAGGGCCACCGCGTCGACCGGCTCCCGCGCGACGAGCCGGACGCCGACGTGCCAGGCGTCGAGCTCCCAGCCGGCGGCGATGGTCCGCTGCACCAGGGGTGGCGCCGGTGCCCCGTCGGCGCTCCGGACGTCGTCGAGCATCGTCATCCGGTACCGGGCGTCGCGCTCGTCGTCGAGCCGGGTGAGCACGAGCCGGTGTCCGGCCGCGACCGCCGCGACCCGCAGCGCGGTCGCGAGCACGACCCGCTCGGCACGCACGGGCGTGGTGGTGCCGACCGCGAGCCAGGCCCGCGGTCCGATGCCGGTCGGGACGGGCACGGCCACGACCGTCTCCCGGTCGTCGGTCGCCCAGACCGGCTCGCTCGTCCCGACCGTGCGCGCGAGCAGTGCCGCGGTCGCCGGCGCGACCCCCGCACCGCGCAGGGGACGTCCCGACGCGTCGAGGAACCGGATCGCGTGTCCGAGCTCGTGCTCGAGCCGGGTGAACAGCTCGTCCAGGGCGGGTCCGGCGTCGAGTCCGACCCGCGCCGCGACGACGGCGGCACGGGCAGCGGGAGCGTCCCCGGACCCGATGAGCTCGTGCACCCGCACGGAGGCGGCCCACGGGTCCGGGGTCACGACCACCGCGACGCCGAGTCGATCGGCGAGCGCGGCGGTCCCGGCGCCGGGCAGCGGTGCCCCGTCGGCGAGCCCGACGACGAGCACCGCGACGCCGGCGGTCGCCGCCCGGCGGAGCAGCACGTCGAACCGGGCGTCGAAGCGCTCGACCGGGGTGAGCAGGACGACCGCGGAGTCGTCCGTCCCGAGCTGCCGACCGACGTGCTCGGGCGGGCCGACGAGTCCGCGCACGGTGGTGACCGTGCCCGTCGCCGGTCCGACGAGCAACGTCGTGCCCTCGGGCAGCAGGGGCAGGAAGTCCGAGACGGGGATCACGCTGCGGCCTCCGGCACGGCGTCGGCGTCGATCCCGAACGCGCGGGGCGCCACGCGTGCCGTGCGCTCCGGCGACGCCCACCACCACGGCGCACCGGGCAGCACGAGCACCGCGAGATCGTCCCCGACCCGGGCTCGCTCGGTGCTGACGGGCCGCAGGGACCTGGCGTCGACGACGACGATGCAGCTCGGGGTGCTCGCGACCGGTTCACCGTCCACCAGGCAGTGCACCCACTCGCTGCCCGCCTCGACCCGGACGACGGCGCCGGTGGCCGCGTCGCGGATCGCCATCGACCCGTGCACGAACGCGACCGCGTCCCCGCCGCGCTGCACGTCGAGCACGCGGCCGCGGGCGACGGCACGAGCGCCGTCGAGCCCGACCACGAGGTCCTCGACGCCGGCCGCGGCCGCAGCGACGCGTCCGGTGCGCAGGGCCCGGTCGACACTGCCCGTGATGCAGCGTGCGGCGAGCACCTCGGCGTCGACGGGGCCGACCGCGAACGCCGCCCACCCGCCGCTGTGCGAGACCGCCTCGCGCCAGACCGTCTCGAGGTCCCGTGGGTCCGACGAGTCGACCACGATCCGCAGGCCGCTGGACGTCACCGCAGCGGCGGTGACCGAGGGCGACGACCCGACGAACAGGGAGAGCTGGTCGATGCGCGGCGTCGCCCGACCGACCAGGTCGGCGTCGACGAGCGGCAGGCCGACCGCGTGCGCCGTGAGCGCCGCGGCCGGTCCGGTGACGCCGCCGATCTGCGCTGCGACGACGGCGTCCGCCCGACGGCCGGTCCAGCGTTCCACCGCGGCGAGCGCGTCGGGCAGCTCTCGCCCGCTCGGCGTCTTCTCCTCGAGCACGGTGGTCGACCCGACGAGCCCCACCGCCATCACCGCGCGGACACCGCCGCCGACCGGCACGACCGGCACCCGGGCGTCGCCGAGCGCCCGCCGCAGGGCGTGGGCCATGTGGTCCACCTGGCCGCCACCGCCGCACCCGAGGAGCGCGGTGCCGCGTGCGAAGTCGTCGACGTCGTCGGCCCGGAGGCCCGTCACGACCCCGTCACGCTGCTCGCCCTGGTGCACACCTGCGATCCTCGCGCATCGGCGCCGCTCAGCGCGCCCCCACCGGCGCGCGATCGTGCAGCTGCTCGACCGGGACGAAGTCGTCGTCCAGGCCGAAGCACGACGGCCCGAACACCGCGAGGGCCTCCGGTGTGCGCATGAGGTCGGGCGTCGACACCCCGATCACCCGGACGCGCTGGCCGTAGCGCAGGCGCTCCGTGGTGATCGGTTCCGCCGTCTCGGCGTCGAGCACGCAGATCAGGTCCGGCACCACCGCGACGAGGCGGCCGTCCCGTCGGGCGACGAGGTTCTCGTTCTGGAAGGCGATCTCGAGTTCCGACCCGTCGGCGCCCTGGACGACGGCCCGGCCCTTCGCGAACCCGTCGACCGTCCGGCGCTCGACGTCGACGACCTTGCCGTCGAACAGCTCGCGCAGGTGCGTGTAGATCGTCTGCCCGAACGCCTCGGCGAGCCCCTCGACGGGCTCGCGGTGCTCCTCGCGTGCCCGTCGGATCGCCCGACCGACCGCCAGCGCGAGCGAGAGCGTCCGCGGGACGGCGGTCTCCCGGACCTGGCGGCCGCTCATCGCGTACTCGGCGATGTACGCCACCCCGCCGAGGCGGATCGTGACCCCGCGGGCGAGCCACTCCATCTGCCGGTTGTCGTGCCCGGTGTCGATGACGACGCCGTGGCCGTTCTCGTCGCTGATCGCCAGCGGGGACCCGGGCACCCCGTACACCGAGAAGGTCTCCATCTGCAGCTCCGGGAACGCGCGCCCCATGCCGTCCGCGTCGACGACGGGCAGGCCGCCGGTCGCGCCGACGAGCAGCGGGATCATCGAGTTGATGCCGCCGCACTCGATCGGCATCGTGGCGGTGGCGGTCCGGCCGAGGTGCGCCTCGAGTCGGCGGAGGGCACCGAGCGGCTCCGGGCCGGCGGGCAGCCGCTCGAGCACCACGGTCGGGGCGCCCATCTGCGCGGTGGGGATGACGAGGGCGCCGTCCGGCACCTCGGACGGGTCGAGGACCGTCACCGGTCCGTGCTCCTCGATGGCCGCCTTGACGAGCAGCATGCCGATGAGCGGGTCGCCCCCGCCCCCGGTGCCGAGCAGTGCGGCGCCGCGCGCGAGGTCGGGCAGGTCGTCGACGTCGATGGTCCAGCTCATGCGTGTTCTCCCTCGCTGACGGTGCCGTCGTGGCGGACCGCCGGGGTGTCGTAGCCGAAGTACCGGGGTCCGGCGAGCGCGAGGCCCGCCGGGGTGTGCCAGCGCGGATCGGCCGGTGCGGTGACGATCCGGACGCGAGCGCCGAAGCGCAGCCCCTCGGTGGTGATCGGTTCACCGGTCTCGGCGTCCAGGGTGACGATCAGGTCGGGGGTGGTGGTGCGGACCGATCCGGCCACCTCGACCAGCAGGTGCTCGTTCTGGAACCGGAGCACGGCCTCCAGGCCGGTGTCGCTGCCGGAGCCGGCGATGCGGGCGGTCCCGCGGGCGAAGCCGGTGACGGTCTTCCGCTCCACGTCGGCGACCTTGCCCTCGAACACGACGGTCCCACCGAGCACCGCGGCGACGGCGTCCACGGGGTCCTCGTTCGCGGTGCGGGCGGCGACGAGTGCCTCGCCGATCGCGACGCTGAGCGAGAGGCTGCCGCGGACGTACGACTGCTTGAGCTCGGCGCCGGACATCGCGTACTGCGCGGTGATCGCGGAGCACCCCATCTCGACCGTCGCGGTGCGGGCGAGCCGTTCCGCCCAGCGGTTGTCGACGGTGTCGAAGACGGCGGTGTTGCCCTTCTCGTCGGCGAGTGCCATCGGCGTGGCGCTGATCCCCGACAGGGTCGGCAGGACCATCTGCACCTCGGGGAAGGCGCGGCCCATGCCGTCGCCGTCGACGAGCGGCAGGCCGAGCTCGGCCGCGGCGACGATCGGGCTGGTCGAGTTGACGCCGCCGACCTCGATGCACGCGACGTGCGTCGGGGTGACGCCGAGGTGGGTGGCCAGGCTGCGGATCGCCTCGGCGAACTGCGCGCCGGACGGCAGCTTCTCGACCATGACGGTCGGTGCGCCGATCATCGCGACGTTGAGCACGACGGCGTCGTCGGGCAGGTCCTCGACCTGCACGACCGGCACGGGGCCGTGCTCGCGGACCGCGGCCTCGGCCAGCAGTCGGCCGATGTAGGGGTCGCCACCACCGCCGGTACCGAGGACGGCGGCGCCGCGGGCGAGCGCGGAGCAGTCCTCGCCGATCTCGGTGAGGGGACGGACGGTGGTCGCCGACGGACGCGTGTCCGCGCCGGGTGCCGTCACCGTCGTCGTCATCGGACCAGCGCCCCGAGTGCGAGGTCGCCGACCGCCTTGGCGCGGATGCGCGTGGCGTTGCCGGGCAGGTACGGGATCGGGACCTCGTCGAAGTCGACGATCGCGACACTGGACGGATCGGCTCCGGCGGCGACGGCGCGGTCGACGGCCTCCTGGCGGGCCTCGTCGACCACGGCGGAACGCCTGCCGTCGCTGATCGCGTAGACCTTGTCGACCTCGCCGGACACCTGCGCGATGGCGGCGCCGATCGCGTTGGCGACCGAGTGGTGCTCCGGCCGGTGCACCGTGCCGAGCCCGGGCAGGGTGTCGGGCAGCAGGACGGACCCGCCGCCCACGGCGACCACGGGCAGCGGGTCCGACGAGGTGCGCATGCGCTCCACGACGTCGGCGACGCGCTCGGCGATCACCGCGAGGGCCCGTTCGGCGACCTCGGCCGGCACCCCGGCGACACGGGCGACGTCCCCGATGGCGCCACGGCCACCGCGGACGGCCACATCGGTCGCGGTGAGGGTGTCGCCGCCGAAGACCAGGCCCTCCTGGGTGAGCCGGTAGCCGACCGAGTCCGGGCCGACCAGGGCGCCGTCCTCGCGGATGCGGGAGCCGCCCCCGATGCCGATCGACAGCACGTCGGGCATCCGGAAGTTCGTGCGGATGCCCGCGACCGCGACCTCACCGGTGGCCTCGCGCGGGAAGCCACCGGTCAGCACGCCGACGTCGCTCGTGGTGCCGCCGACGTCGACGACCGCGCAGGTGTCGAAGCCGGAGAGCACCGCGGCACCGCGCATCGAGTTCGTCGGGCCCGAGGCGAACGTCGCGACCGGGTAGCGCCGGGCGTACTCGACGTCCATGAGCGTGCCGTCGTTCTGGCTGAGGAACAGGGGCGCGTCGATCCCGCTGCCGGCGACGGAGCCGGACAGACCGTCGACGATGCGGTCGGCGAGCTCGCGGAGCGCCGCGTTGATGATGGTGGCGTTCTCGCGCTCGAGCAGCCCGATGCGACCGATCTCGCTCGACAGCGAGAACGCGACGTCCGGTCCGAGCTCGGCGGCCATGATCGCCTGCGCCCGCTGCTCGAACTCGTCGTTGATCGGGGAGAACACCGACGAGATCGCGATCGAGCGGATCCCGGCGGCACCGATGGCCTCGGCGTGCCGCTTCAGCTCGTCCGGGTCCAGCTCGGAGATGACCCGGCCGTCGAACTCGTGGCCGCCGTGCGCCAGGAACGCCCGTCCCTGCACGGCGCCGACGAGGTGTGCGGGCCAGTCGGTGAAGGGCGGCAGGGACGCGGTCGCCGGCAGGCCGAGACGGACGGCCGCGGTCGGGGCGAGCCCCCGGGCCTCGACGAGCGCGTTGATGAAGTGCGTCGTACCGATCATCACGCCGTCGATGTCCGCCGAGGTGAAGTCGCGCTGCTCGCGCAGGCCGGCCAGGGCGGCGACGATACCGGACGTGACGTCCTGGGTCGTCGACCGCTTCACGGCCGCGGCGACCGTGCTGCCGTCCATCAGGACGGCGTCCGTGTTCGTGCCGCCGACGTCGATGCCGATGCGCATGGGGTTCCCTTCGGGGTGGTGCTGTCGTGGTGCCGGTGGTGGTGCTGTCGTGGTGGTGCCGGTGGTGGTGCTGACGACGGCGGTGCTGTCGTGGTGGTGGTGGTGCTGACGGAGTGTCGGGCCGACCGTGCCGTGTCCGGGTCAGGGGGCCACGGCACGGCCGGCGACGAGGTGGCGGTCGGCAGGGGGGCGCCGACCGCCGGCTTCAGGGCGCCGGTGCCGGCGCGGGTGCCGCCGTCGGGGCGTCGCTCGTCGTGCCGTCGCCGACCGCTGCCGGGGCGTCCTCGGTGCGGCTCACGCCGACCCCGCGGACCCATCCGGCCTTGCCGGCGATCACGTAGAGCACGAAGGCGATGACGACGGAGTTGATCGACGGGATGCCGATCGCGACGAAGTAGCCGACCAGTGCCGCGACCGCCCAGATGACGAGTGTCGCGGGGACCCACGTCGGGCTCGTGGCCGGCAGGCCCTCGCTCTCGCTGAGTTCACGGCGCCAGCGCTGCACGACGAAGTACTCGGCGATCATGATCCCCGCGATCGGCGGGAACACGACACCGAGCACGATGAGGAACGGGGTGAAGGCGTCGAGGAACCCGACGGCGGCCAGCACCGACCCGACGATGCCGAGCACGAGGGTGACGACACCACGGTTCACCTTCCTGCCGAACACCACGTCGATGAAGTTCGTGACGCCGAGGCTCGAGCTGTAGATGTTCCAGTCGTTGATCTTGAACGTGCCGAGCAGGATCACGAGGATGCCGACCCAGCCGACGCTCGACGTGATGACGCGGGTGATGTCGGACGACCCGACGGCGTGGGCGAGCAGGACGCCCGCGAGCCCGATGACGTACTCCCCCAGCGTGACGCCGAGCGCGGTCTGCTTGACGACGTCGCCGACCGAGCGGTTGAAGCGCGTCATGTCCGGCGTGATGACCGCGCCGACGATGAAGCCCCCGGCGACGAGGGTCGTGCCCGCGACGAAGCTCAGCTCCGGGCCCGCGGGGGCCTTCGCGGCGAGCTCGGCGATCGAGTGCTGGCTCAGCTCGACGACGACCGCCCAGCCCACCAGGACCAGGAACAGCGGCACCGTGATGTTGGCGAGCCACTGCATGGAGTGGAAGCCGCGGAGCACGATCGCGGTGACGAGCAGGCCGAACACGAGCGACCACGCCCACGCCGGCAGGACCGGCAGGATCGCGACGAGCCCGGCGGCGGAGACGCCGGACTGGATGCCGAACCACCCGATCAGGCTCAGGCCGATCGCCAGGCCCACCAGTGCGGAGCCGGCCTTGCCGAACCCGGTCCACCGCGCGATCACGGAGGTGTTGAGGCCCTCGCGCATGCCGATGATGCCGACGAAGACCGACACGATCTCCAGGATCACGGCACCGAGGGTGATCGCCCAGAACGCCTCCCAGAAGCCCATGCCGAAGCCGAGCGTGGCGCCGAGCAGGAACTGGGACAGGGCGGAGATCTGCCCGAACCGCTGCACCGCGACCTGGAACCAGCCGTAGCGGGCGGAGGCGGGGACGCGGGACAGGGAGTGGTCGTCGACGACGACGGACGGGGCTGGTGGTGCTGACGCTGCACTGGCCATCGGGTGCTCCTGGGGGACGGGGAGCCGGTCGGGGCGACCGGGTTGCGGCAACCGTAGTGACGTGACGGGAGCGGGTACACGTGCACGATGTCGTTACCGGCAGGTGAACCGGTGCACTCTGCACAGCGCCGTCCCTGGGAGCGTCGGCTGGCGCTGTCCGGCGCCGAACCCCGAACACGACGGAGGCCCGGGAACGACATGGCCCCGGGAACGACGAAGGCCCGGGAACGACGAAGGCCCCGTCGCAGTGCGACGGGGCCTTCTCAGATGTGCGCTCGAAGGGACTCGAACCCCCAACCTTCTGATCCGTAGTCAGATGCTCTATCCATTGAGCTACGAGCGCATCCGGTCTTGCGACCGATGCTGGCCTTGCGGCCGTGGAAGACTCTACAACAGGTGCGGCGCGGAACGCCAATCGAGCCGCGCCGCACCGAGCCCTCGGCGTGTCGCGCCGTTCAGACCACGGTCGGCTCCTCGTCGAACACCTCGGCGAGGAACACCTGCAACGCCTGCCACGAGCGGCGGTCGGCGCGCTCCTGGTACTGCGCCCCGTGGTCCGGCGCATCGGTGCCCGGCACCGCGAACGCGTGCATCGCGCCGGCGTAGGTGGTGACCTGCCAGTCGACCGACGGCACCGCGCGCATCTCGTCCTGCCACTCGGCGACCGTCGTGTCCGGCACCATCGGGTCCGCTCCCCCGGTGAGCACGAGGAGCTTCGCCCGGATCGCGGACGCATCCGAGGGCTCGTGCACGATCAGGCCACCGTGGAAGGACACTGCGCCGGCGAGGTCCGCACCGGTGCGCGCGAGTTCGATCGCGCCGGAGCCGCCGAAGCAGTACCCCATCACGACGATGCGGGAGTGGTCGACGTCGGGGTCGTCGCGCAGCCGGTCGAGCCCCGCGGTCAGCCGGGCGCGGAACAGCGGCAGGTCCTGGTAGAACGAGCCCGCGACCTCGCCGGCGGTGTCGTCGCCGGGACGGACGCCCTCGCCGTAGACGTCCGCACCGAAGGCGACGTAGCCGAGACGGGCGAGCATCGTCACCCGGGCCTCGACGTGCTCGTTGACGCCGTGCCAGTCGTGGATCACGAGGACGGCGGGGCGGGGCCCCGACACGGCGTGGTCCTTCGCCAGCACACCGAGGAGCGCGGTGCCCTCGTGGTCGTAGCGGACGGGCTCGACGCGGACGTCGGAGCCGGCGGGGACGGGGACGGTGGACAGGACGTCGTCGGTGGTCTTCACGTCACCGGACGCTACGCCGCGCGACCGGCAGACGGACGGGAGGCGCGTGGCGGCCCCGCCACGCGCCTCCCGTCCGGCACCGCGTCTCCCGCCGACGCGACGTCAGCAGTCGATGTTGTCCCAGCTGTCGGGACCGGCCGACCCGGCCGCGTACTCGTCGAGCGGCGCCTTCCCGTCGCGCCACGCACGCAGGAACGGCTCGACCACCTTCCACCCCTGCACCGCGCTGTCACCGCGCACCGACAGCGTCGCGTCGCCCTCGAGCACGCCGGCCAGGACCTCGCCGTAGGCGCTGAGCCGACCGGGGTTGAAGTTCACGGACAGCGCCGTGTGGTCGATCGTGTACGGGTCGCCGGGACCGTTGACGTTGAGCTCGAGCTGCATCTCGTCCGGGGCGATCCAGATCCGCAGCTTGTCCGGACGCTCGGCGCCGCTCAGCCCGTTCGGCACGTGCGGCGAGTCCTTGAAGGTGATGACGATCTCGCGACGCTGCTGCTCCAGCGCCTTGCCGGACCGCAGCGTGAAGGGCACGCCGGCCCAGCGCCAGTTCGCGACCTCGAGGGTGAGCTGCGCGAGGGTCTCGGTGCCGAGCGACGGGTCGACGCCGTCCTCGTCGACGTAGGACGGCAGCTCACGGTCGCCGATCGTGCCGGCGGTGTAGCGCGCACGCTTGCCCGCGGCGACGACGTCCTCGCCCCACGGCCGGACGGCGCGGAGGACGAGCTCCTTCTGCGTGCGGAGGTCGTCGGCGTCGATGGATGCAGGCGCCTCCATCGCGACGACGGCCATCACCTGCAGCAGGTGGCTCTGGATCATGTCGACCAGGGCACCGGCCTTGTCGTAGTAGCGCGCGCGGCCCTCCAGCCCGAGGGTCTCGTCGTAGACGATGTCGACGCGGTCGACGTGCGCCGACGACAGCAGCGGCTCGATGATGCGGTTCGCGAAGCGCAGCCCGAGCAGGTTGAGGACCGTGGAGCGGCCGAGGAAGTGGTCGACGCGGTGGATGCGCTCCTCGGGCAGGAACGAGTGCAGCAGGTCGTTGAGGTGCTCGGCGCTCTCGGCGTCGGTGCCGAACGGCTTCTCGAGCGCGAGCCGCGTGCCACCGGGCAGGTCGAGGTCCTTGAGGACGGCGCAGCTCTTCTCGGTCACGGCCGGCGGCAGCGCGAAGTAGATCGCCGGGTCGTGGTGGCACGCGTCGAGCAGGGCCCCCAGGTCGTCGGCGTCGGTGACGTCGGCCTTGCGGTAGGTCGAGGCCTCGATGACCTCGACGAGCCGCCGGCTGAGCTTCTCGCCGCCGTCGTGCGCGCCCTCGTCCTCCTCGTTCTTCGACGCCTGCGCGTTCTCGAAGGACGTGCGCACCTGCGCCTTCCAGTCGTCGTCCGAGATGTCCTCCACGCCGGCCCCGACGAGCTGGACGTCCCAGTCGTCCTTGACCTCGAGGAGGGTGGCGAGACCGGGCAGCAGCAGTCGCTTGGACAGGTCGCCGCTGGCTCCGAGGATGAGCAGGCTGGTCTGGAGGCTCGACATGCCCCCGACCGTACTCACGCGTTCCGGCGCGTGGCCGGGTTGCGTCGGTACGGTGGGGCGAGTCCGGCGCGAGGGAGCACCATGAGCAGTGGGTACGGAGGGCGACGCATCCGCGTCGCCGTGGTCGGCACCGGGATGATCGCGGGGGTGCACGCCCGTGCGGCACGGGCCGCGGGCGCCGAGGTCGTCGGGGTGCTCGGCCGGACGCCGGCCCGGTCGGAGCAGGTCGCCGCACAGCTCGACGTGCCCCGCGGCTACGCCTCACTCGACGAGGTGATCGCCGACGCCCCCGACGTCGTCCACGTCTGCACGCCGAACGACCAGCACCACCCGCAGTCGCTCGCGGTCGTCCGCGCCGGGATCAACGTCGTGTGCGAGAAGCCGCTCGCGATCAGCGCCGAGCAGGCCGCCGAGCTGGTCGCCGCAGCCGACGAGGCCGGCGTCGTCGCGACCGTGCCGTTCGTCTACCGGTACCACCCGGTCGTCCGGGAGATCCGCGCCCGCATCGCCGCCGGTGAGCTCGGCCGGTTGCTCGCCGTGCACGGCCACTACCTGCAGGACTGGATGCTCGACGAGGACGCCTCGAGCTGGCGGGTGGACGCCGGTGCCGGCGGGGTGTCCCGGGCCTTCGCGGACATCGGCTCGCACTGGTGCGACCTGGTCGAGTTCGTGACCGGCGACCCGTTCGCCGCGGTGAGCGCCGCGACCGACATCGTCTACCCGACCCGTCCGGCTGCCTCCGGGCCGTCGTTCTCCGGCTCGCCGGACCCCGACCCGGTGGCGGACGCCGGGCAGCGGGCCGAGGTCACCACGGAGGACACGGCCGTCGCGACCTTCCGCACCGGCACCGGGCGCATCGGCAACGTCGTCGTCTCGCAGGTCGCGGCCGGGCGGAAGAACCGGCTGTGGTTCGAGGTCGACGGCACCCTCGGGTCGGCGGCCTTCGACCAGGAGCAGCCCGAGGCGGCGTGGTTCGGCAACGAGCGCGGCGCCCAGATCGTGGTGCGCGACCCCTCGCTCGGGTTCCCCGACCAGCGTCGGCTGGCGGTCGTGCCGGCCGGGCACCCGCAGGGGTACCTCGACGCCTTCGCGGCGTTCGTCGCCGACACCTACGCGGCGGTCCGGGCGGAGGGCGACCGTTCGGCGTGGCCCGAGGGGCTCCCCACGTTCGCCGACGGTGCTCGTGCGGCGTCGGTCATCGAGGCCGTCGTCGCCAGCGCGGCCGACGGGACGTGGCGTCCCGTCGCCTGACGTCCCCCGGGCGACCTGAGCGTGTACAGGAACCGCCGAGCACGGTGGGTGCATGAGCACGACCGTGAGCGACTTCGTCATCGACCGCATCAAGGCATGGGGCGTCTCGCGCGTCTTCGGCTACCCCGGGGACGGGATCGGTGCGTTCGACGGGGCGCTCGGCAAGGCCGACGGCAGCGAGCGCGAGCTCGAGTACGTCCGCCCGACGCACGAGGAGATCGCCGCGCTGATGGCGACCGCGCACGCCAAGTTCACCGGCGAGGTCGGGGTCTGCGTCGCGACCTCGAGCCCCGGCGCGTTCCACCTGCTCAACGGGCTGTACGACGCGCAGATGGACAACCAGCCGGTCGTCGCGATCGTCGGGCAGCAGGGCCTGGCGTCGATCGGGTCGTTCACGCAGCAGGAGTCGAACCTCGAGCGCGTGTTCGCCGACGTCGCCTGCTACGTGGAGACCGTCGCCACGCCGGACGCGGTCGGCGTCGTGGTCGACACGGCGTTCCGGACGGCGATGCTCCGGAAGCAGCCGGCGGTCGTCGTGCTCCCCCACGACGTGCAGGCGATGGCGTACGAGGCCCCGGCCGCCGAGCACTGGGTGTCCCGGTCGAGCGACGTCGCCCCGTCGACCCGGATCGTGCCGCCGCAGGACCAGATCGCCCGCTTCGCCGAGATCCTGAACGCCGGGGAGCGCGTGACGTTCCTGGTGGGTGCCGGCGCGCGCGGCGCCACGGACCTGGTGCTCGAGGCCGCCCAGAAGACCGGCGCCGGCATCATCACCGCCCTGCGCGGGAAGGACGTCGTCCCCTCCGACGTGCCGTACCACACGCAGCAGGTCGGGCTCCTCGGCTCGCGCCCGAGCCTGACCCAGGTCAAGGAGTGCGACACGATCGTGCTCCTCGGCTCGAACTACCCCTACGGCGAGTACCTGCCCGCCTCCGGTCAGGCCCGCGGCGTGCAGGTCGACATCAAGCCCGAGCAGATGGGCCTGCGGTACCCGACCGAGCTCAACCTGTGGGGCGACGTCGGTGCGACACTGCAGGCGGTCATGCCGCTGCTGCGCGACAAGCAGGACACCACGTGGCAGGACAAGCTCGCCGGCGAGATGCGCGAGTGGGAAGCGGAGATGCACCGCCAGGCCGAGGTCGCGTACGACGACGGCGTCAACCCACGACGCGTCATCCGCGCCGTGAACGAGCGCCTGCCCGAGGGCGTCACGGTCACCTGCGACGCCGGGACCACCGCCGACTGGTACGGCCACCACATCCGGCTGCGCCGCGGCATGCACGGCGACATGTCCGGACGGCTCGCGACGATGCTCGCGGCGATGCCCTACGCCGTCACGGCGAAGTTCGCCTTCCCGGACGCCCCGGCGGTGTGCACCATCGGCGACGGGGCCTTCCAGATGCTCGGCATGAACGAGCTCATCACGGTGAAGAAGTACATGGCCCAGTGGCCGAACCAGCAGCTCGTGATCGTGGTCATGCACAACGACGACCTCGGCCAGGTGTCGTGGGAGATGCGGACCGAGGACGGCAACCCGATGTGGTCCGGGTCGCAGGACGTCGAGTCGATGGACTACGCCGGGTACGCCCGGCTGCTCGGCTTCGAGGGCATCGCGGTGCACGGTGACGACGAGGTCGAGGCAGCCGTGGAGCGGGCGTTCGCCAACCCCGGGGTCACGCTCATCGACGCCTACGTCAGCCGCAACGTGCCGCCGCTGCCGCCGCACATCACCGCCGAGTACGCGGTGAACACCGCGAAGAGCCTGCTCAAGGGCGACCCGGCGGAGATCGGCGTCATCAAGGACTCGGCGAAGGCCATGGCCGCCGAGGCCGTCGAGCGGGTGAAGGGCGCGCTGGGCCGGGACTGACGCCGATCCCGCCGTGGTTGTCCCCCGAACGGGAGGAACGTCCCCCGTGGTGTGAACACCACGTGACGTGTTGCGGCAACCCCTGGCGCGTCGGCTGTGGGAGTTCATAGGTTCTTGCGGTGATGAACGCTCACACTCCCCCGCGTCGCCGGCGCCTGGCCGGGGCCTCCGCCCTGGTCGCCGCCGGCGTCCTCACCGCCCTGACCGTCCCGTCCGCCGCCCTCGCCGCCGAGGGCGACACCACGATCGACCTCTACAACGTCAACGACTTCCACGGCCGCATCGCGCAGTCGATCTCGAAGGACTCCGCCGGTGCTCCGGCACCGCGGGACGGCGACGCCGCCGGTGCCGCGACCCTCGCCGGTGCACTCGAGCAGCTCCGGGGTGCCGATCCCTCGACGTCCGCCTTCGTCAGCTCCGGCGACAACATCGGCGGCTCGACGTTCGAGTCCTTCATCCAGGACGACCAGCCCACCATCGACGTCCTCAACCAGATGGACCTGTCGGTCAGCGCCATCGGCAACCACGAGCTCGACAAGGGCCAGGACGACCTGCGCGACCGCGTGATCGGCGGCCAGGGCGAGGGCGTCCGCGCGGCACAGTGGGACTACGTCTCCGCGAACATCCTCGACTCGGCCACGGGCGAACCCGCGTTCCAGCCGTACTCGATCCAGGAGATCAGCGGCAAGCGCGTCGGGTTCATCGGTGCGACGGTCGACCTCGTCGGCCAGGGACTCGTCGCTCCGGACGGCATCGCCGGACTGGAGATGGGCGACATCACGACCGAGGTGAACAAGGTCGCGGCGCAGCTCACCGACGGTGACACGGCGAACGACGAGGCCGACGTGCTCGTCCTCCTCGTGCACGACGGCGCCGAGTCCCCCGCCGAGGTCGCGCCCGGCGACGACTCCGACTTCGCGCGCGCGGTCCACGGCGTCACGCCGAAGGTCTCGGCGATCCTGTCCGCCCACACGCACCAGACGTACGCCTACTCGGTCGTCCCGACCGGCGGTACCGTCGCCCGCCCCGTGATCCAGACCGGCTCGTACGGCTTCAACCTCGGTCACGTCGAGCTCACGGTCGCCGCGGACGGCACGGTGACCGCGGCGACGCCCGAGAACCTGCGCCTGGTCGACGGCACGTACACGCCCGACCCCGCCGTGCAGACCACGGTCGACGCCGCCGTGCAGGAAGCCGACCGCCTCGGCGCCGTCGAGCTGGGCACGGTGGACCGCGACCTGCAGCGCGCCGTGCAGTCGAACGGGTCGGAGAACCGCGGCGGCGAGTCCACCCTCGGCAACTTCGTCGCCGAGGTGCAGCGTGACCAGACGCAGCGCCAGGGCTCGCAGATCGCCTTCATGAACCCGGGCGGTCTCCGCGCGGACATCGCCTCCGGCGCGGTGACGTACAAGGAAGCGGCGGTCGTCCAGCCCTTCGCGAACACGCTCGTCGTGCTCGACCTGACCGGCGACCAGATCCGGCGGGCGCTCGAGCAGCAGTGGCAGCCGTCGACCGCGAGCCGCCCCTTCCTCAAGCTCGGCGTCTCCGAGGGCTTCAGCTACACCTACGACCCGCTGGCCACGGCCGGCGAGCGCATCACGGGCATGACCCTCGACGGTGACCCGATCGCGTCCGACCGCACCTACAAGGTCACGGTGAACTCGTTCCTCGCGACCGGCGGAGACAACTTCGCCGCCTTCAAGGACGCCGCCGCGAAGCAGGACAGCGGCACGGTCGACCTCGAGGCGCAGGTCCAGTACTTCCGAGCACACCCGACCGTCGCGGTCCAGGAGGACCAGCGGGCCGTCGGCGTCCGGGTCTCCGAGGCACCTGCCGGCGGCTTCGGCCCCGGCGACGACGTCCGCATCGACCTGTCGTCCCTGACCTTCAGCAACGCGGCCGACCAGGGCGGCACCGTCTCGGTCAGCGCCGGTGGTCAGGAGCTCGCGTCCGCCGAGGTCGACACGACGGTCGTCGACACCACCGACGAGCAGGGTCGCGCGACCCTCGCGTTCACCGTGCCGGGCACGCCTGCCGCGGACACGGAGCCGACGGCCGTTCCGACCGCTGCTGCCCGCGCCGCCGCCCCGACCGCGACGACCGACCAGCCGCTCGTCCTCACCCTGCCGAACGGGCAGACCGTGACCCTCGCCGTGACGGTCCCGGTCGAGACGGCCGTCGAGCCGGAGCCGGGCACCGGCGAGCCGACCGACCCGGGTACCCCCGGTCCCGGCCAGCCGGGCAGCGGCGACGGCAGCGCGGGCGGTGCCGACGGCGCGGGCACCGGTGTCGTGGACGCCGACCGACCGGACGCCGCTCGCGGCGACCTGGCGTTCACCGGCGCCGACCTGGTGTTCCCGGGCATCGCCGCCGGCGTCCTGCTGCTCGCCGGCGCCGTGGCGCTGGTGCTCGCACGCCGGAAGCGCGCCGTCGAGGACGGGCCGGTCCTGACGGACTGACACCGCGCCTCCCGGCCGACGACGCGACGGGCCGTCCCACCTGGTGGGGCGGCCCGTTCCGCTGTCCGATCCCAGAACGGGACTGCTCAGGGGCAGTCCCGCGAGGTACGCTCCCCCTGTCGCATCGCGATGCGTCGCGCCGGGTCGTCCCCCCAGGGGGCGGGCGGTGGTTCCGTCCGCCGGACTCCGCGGCGCGGGTGCTCTCCGTCTCCAGGGAAACGACGGAGGGCACCCACCTCGACTCCCGCCGGGGTCAGTGGAAGAGCTGCTCCCCGATGTACGAGCCCTTGCGGGGTGCCGGCGGCACGGCGAACACCCCGGACCCGATGTGCGACACGTACTCGTTCAGGCGGTCGGACGCACCGAGCTTCCGCTGCAGCCGCGTGACGTGCTCCGGGTCGTTCACGTACGCCGCGAAGAGCAGGCCGGCGTCGAGCTGCCCGTACTGGTTCAGCCCGTCGGTGTAGTTGTACCCGCGGCGCAGGATCTTCACGCCGCCGTTGTTCTCGTGCGCCGCGAGGGCGACGTGGGAGCGCGGGTCGATCGCGGTCCCGCCGTCCGCGTCGGTGCCGTGCGGCGCCCGGGCGTGGAAGTCCGGCGTCGTGTGCTCCGACCCGCCGGAGAGCGGCGCGCCCTCGACCTTCGTCCGGCCGAACACCCGCTGCTGGTCGGAGACGACGTCGGCGTCCCAGGTCTCCAGGTTCATCCGGATCTTCCGCACCACCTGGTACGTGCCACCGGCCATCCAGTCGGCTCCGCGGTCGAGCCACACGAACCGGTCGTACTCGTCGTCCGTCGTGACGTTCCGCGTCCCGTCCTTGAACCCCATCAGGTTGCGCGGCGTCGACTGCGTCGGACCGGCCGAGGCGCGGCCGAACCCGATCACGGTCCACCGCACGGTCGCGGTGCCGCGGGCCATCCGGGCCAGGTCGCGGACCGCGTGGTACGCCACCTGCGGGTCGTCGGCGCAGGCCTGCAGCGACAGGTCGCCGCCGGTCAGCTGCGCGTCCAGGTCGTCGCTCGGCAGCGGCGGGATCGCGGCCAGGTGCGCCGGACGCTTCGCGGCGAGGCCGAAGCGCTCGTCGAAGACGCCGGGCCCGAGCCCGACGGTGACGGTCAGTGACGCCGGGCCGAGGTCGAGCGCCTCGCCCGTGTCCGCTCCCACACCGTCGCCGTGGACGGGTTCGACGCTGCCGATCGTCCGGCCGGCCTGCAGCTGCGCGATCGCGGCCGACCAGCGGGCGAGCAGGACCTGGAGCTCGGTCGCGGTGGACGCCGTCAGGTCGAACACCATGAAGACACAGTGCCGCTGCGGCGTCGTGCGGATCCCGCCCTGCGGCTGCCGGGCGGCGGTCGCGTAGAACGGGACCGACTGCGACAGGTCGACGGACTCGTCGCCGTTCGCGGCCGCGGTGAAGGGGTCGACCCCGGTGGCGGCGGCCGACCCGGCGACACCCGCGACGGCGCCCACGCCCGCACCGGCGGCCGCGAGCCCGGCACCGATCAGCCCGCGGCGGGAGAACCGGGAGTCGTTCACGCCGTCGCGACCTTCTCGGCCAGACGCGAGAGCGGGTCCTGCAGCGCCTGGACCTGCTGCGAGATGCGGTTGGCGTCCTTCGCCTTCGCGGCGTCGTCCCACGTGGCGAAGCCGCCGAGCGAGTCCGCGTCGCGGAAGCCGTCCATCAGCGTGTTCGTCGTGTCGAACTGCGTGGCGATCTGCTTCGTCAGCGCCGGGTCGACCTTCGTCAGGCCGGGCTTGAGGTACGCGAAGGCCTGTCGGGCACCCTCGACGTTCGCGGCGAGGTCGACGAGGTCGATGTGGCTGTACGCCTCCTCCTCGCCCGTGATCTTGTTCGACTGGACCTCCTCGAGCAGCCCGGCCGCGCCGTTCGCCAGGTCCTCGGGCTTGTACTCGATCGACGGCACGCGCTTCGCGAGCAGCTCGACGTCGGCGGTCAGTGCGGCCGCGGTCTCCTTCGTCGACGCGGTGATCGCGCCGGCCTGGAACAGGTCCTTCTCGACGGCGTGGAAGCCGCTCCAGCCGACGGCGTCGTCGAGGTTCGACGCGCGCATGTCGATCAGGTAGTCGAGGTTGCCGGCGTTGTCGGTGGCCGAGAACCCCTTCTTGACGAAGCCGTCGACGTCGCTCTCGACGTGCTCGTAGAACGGACGGGCCGCCGCGTAGTCGCGCTTCGCCGCGTCGAGGTCGCCGGCGTCCACGTCGTGCTGCAGCTGCTGCACGGCCGCCACCATGTCGGTGACCTGGCCGTCGACGTAGGTCGCGTAGCCCTTCGCGCCGTCGGCGAGCAGGGTGGCCGCGCTGCTGTTCGCGGTCGACGCAGCCTTGCCGGTGACGGTGAGGTCGGTGAGCTCGTGCTCGGCACCCGGGCAGTAGACCTGGTACTCCCCACCGCTCAGCGTGGCGGTGAAGCGGACGGCGTCGAGCCCCGGGGCGAGGTTCTCCTTCTCGCCGAGGATGCGCTGGTCCTGCAGGAGCTCCACCTCGGTGATGGCGGTGGACGACTCGTTGTGCACCGTGAACGTGACGGGGCCCGCGGGGACCTTCGTGGTCGACACGGCGCAGGCGTCGGAGCCGTCGTTCGTCAGGGTGATGGTGACACGGGAGAGCTTCCCGGTGCTGCTCGAGCTGTCGTCGGCGGGCGACCCCGTCGAGCAGCCGGACAGGGCGAGGGCGGTGACGGTGCCGAGCGCACCGAGGACGATCAGGGGGCGGGCGGCCAGGGGGCGGGCGGCCAGGGGGTGGGCGGCGCGAGGGCGGGCGGTCCTACCGAACGGCATGGTCGAGGCTCCTTGCAGGGACGTCGGCGGGCGGTCCGCGCGACGGGTCGGTTCCGGGGGTGGTGGTCGGTGGGGCGACGGCGCGCCGACGGTCGCGGAGGGCGAGCAACGCCTGTGCGGCGGCGGCGACGGCGAGCGCGATCGGCAGCCAGGTGCTCCAGAGCCGCAGCTCGGCAGCGCGGGTGTGCGCCGCGGCCAGGTCCGCGGCCGCGCGGTCGACGCGGTCGGTCGCCACCGCCCACACCGTGCGTTCCAGCGTGGTGGTCCGGGCGGCCGGGAGGCCCCCACCGCGCAGTGTGAGCACGTCGCGTTCCGAGCGGGTCGCGTCCAGGACACCCCCACCGACGGTGGTCAGGGTGACGGTCTCGCGGACGGACCAGCGGGCCGTGAACGGCCCGGGGTCCGTGCTCGGCGAGATGCCGACGGGGACCCGGCCGAAGAGGCCGACGAGGTCGTCGACCGTCAGCGAGGTGGGGCGGCCGGCGACCGGGACGTCCTCGGTGACCTGCCAGCGGTCGGCGGCGACGCCGGAGCGGGTCACGCGGCGGTGGGCCGACGCGGGGAGGGTGCGTCGTGCCTCCCGGCCGGTGCCGGAGACGCGCAGGACTGCTGCCGGACCGTCGACGTCCGCCGTGACGGACCGTGCGTCACCGGTGACCGCCGTCGTGCGCGGCAGGTCGACGTCCGTGCTCGGGACGACCAGGGCGAGGACGACGGCCGTGGCCGCGAGCCCGGCGGCGACCGCCGCGCGGACCACCGGGACGCGGGCCGGCGACGGACGCCAGCGGCGCGGCCAGACCGCGACGGCGAGGACGGGCACGACGTAGAGGAACCAGCCGAGCACCTCGATGACGCGCGGATCGGCGGGGATCCCGAGGACGCCGGTGACGAGGGCGCCGCGGAGCGACCCGTTGGGGGCGAGCCACCCGAGGTCGACCGTGCGCTGCTGGCCGATGACGAGCCACCCGGCCTCGTGCGCGTGCCGCAGTGCGGTGAGCACGAGGCCGCCGGCGACGAAGACGAGGAAGACGCCGGTACCGGTGAAGAACCGGCCGAGGTCGAGGCGGACCCCGCCGGTGTAGATGCCGTACCCGACCGCCACCGCGACCGCGATGCCGATCACGGCACCGACGGCTGCCGTGCCGGTGTCCGACGACGCCTGGAAGGTCGCGAGGAGGAAGACCGAGGTCTCGAACCCTTCCTTGAGGACCGCGAGGAACGCCATGCCCGCCAGCGCCCAGGCGGTCCCCCGTCCGAGCGCCGCCGACGCACTGGCCTGCAGGTCCCGCGACAGCGTGCGCGCGTTCGTGCGCATCCAGACGATCATCCCGGTGACGAAGACCACGGCGACGGCTCCGATGACCGTCTCCATGCCCTCCTGCTGGGCCTGGGGCAGTGCCTGCTCGACGAGCTGCAGACCGAAGCCGACGGCGATGCTCAGCGCGACGGCGAGCCCGACGCCGGCCCACATCGGGGCGAGGGGCGCGCGGTTGCGACGGAGGAACGCGGCGATGATGCCGACGATGAGCGTCGCTTCGAGGCCTTCGCGGAGGCCGATGACGAGGGTGGCGATCATGGCGAAGGTGAGGCTAACCTAACCAGCGTTCGGCCCGCCACTCCGGCGACGTGGGGTTTGATTGTTCTCATGAACGTGCTGACCCCGGAGGCCCTGGCGTCGGTCACCAACGTGCTCGACCTCGCCGGCGTGTTCGCCTCGGCACTGCTGGGCGGCTCGCTCGCACGCACGATGGACTTCGACCTGTTCGGCTTCCTCGTCGTCGGCTTCGTCTCCGGCCTCGGCGGCGGCATGCTCCGCGACACCCTGCTGCAGAACGGGCCGCCCGTCGCGCTCGTCGACCCGCTCTACCTGCCCGTGGCGATCGCCGGCGCACTGGTCGCGTTCTTCGTGTCGTTCTCGGAGCTCACCTGGGACCGACTGTTCACCGTGCTGGACGCCGCCGTCATCGGCTTCTGGTCCGTGGTCGGGGTCCAGCGGACCTTCGACGCCGGTCTCGGCTGGCCCGCCGCGATCATCATGGGCACCATCACCGCGGTCGGCGGCGGGGCGATGCGCGACCTGCTGCTCCGTCGCGTGCCCGCGGTGTTCGGCGGGAACGCGCTCTACGCCACCGTGGCCGTCGCCGCGTCCGCGGTGATGGTGGTCGCCTCGTACCTCGGATCGCCGTCGATCGGCATCATCGCGGCGATCGTGCTGTCGCTCGGGCTCCGGTACGGGGCCGTCAAGCGCGGCTGGGGGCTGCCGAACGGTCGCGAGTGGCAGCCGAAGTCGACGCTCGGCGCACTGCTGCAGCGCGGGCGACGGCTGCGCCCCGACGCGATCCGGCTGCTCCGTCGACCCGGACGCCGAACCGGCGACGGGGCCGTCCGCAGCGACCGGGACACACCCGACGGCGTCTGACGAGCCGCGGTCGGCGTTCCGTCAGCGCCCCGGCCGGTGCCTCGGTCGGCGCCTCGGTCAGCGCCTCTGCCCGGGCTCCGGTCGGTACCCGGGCACGGCGGTGGCCCACCGTCCGGACGACGCACGACCCCGTCGCTGCAGCGGCCTGCCGCGGTACGATCGCTCCCGCCGGGTACCGACCCGGTGACCACCGTCCTCGACGCACCGACACGACCCGAACGTGGCGGTCCACCGAGCGACGGGGCCGGGGGCTTCGCTGGTGCCGCGCGTGATCACGACGCGCGGCGCGGCAGGTCTCCGAGGGTCGCACCGGACCGGGTGCGGCACGGCCCGTGCGCCACCGACGCGCGGGGATCGACAGGACGGCGCACCACCGTCCACGACGACGATCACGGACCAGGACCCATGCGCGACGACGCTTCCTCCCCCAACCCCCGGACACCCCGCGCCGAGGTGCGCGAACGACTGCTCGTCGCCGGAGCCGACGTCTTCGCCGAGTCCGGCGTGCACGGCGCCCGGCTCGACGACGTGGCCGCTCGCGCCGGCTTCAGCAAGGGCGCCGTCTACTCGAACTTCACGTCGAAGCAGGACCTCGTCGCCCAGGTCATGCAGCGCTCGACGAACCGGATCCTCGCCGCGCTCCAGGAGGTCGTCCACGAGGACGTCGCCGCCGCGAGCATCGCCGAGGTCGTCCGGGCGGCGTTCGGGCGGTACGACCAGGGTCGGCAGTTCGCCCTCGTCTCGGAGCTCCGGGGGTACGCGCTCCGCGACCCGGAGTTCATGCCCGAGTTCGTCCGGCAGCGGCGCGAGCTGCAGGACGGCGTGCTCGACCTGGTCCGGTCGTGGTTCGGGGCGCACCCCGAGGTCGAGCCGGGCATGCCGCTCGAGGACTTCGCCACGCTGCTCATCGGCGCGAACACCGGGATCGTGTTCGACGGTCCCGCCCTGCCCGGGGTGAACCCCGGCGACGTCATCGCGAGCCTGGTCGACGCGGTCGTGCGCCCGCGCCGCTGCCGGACGAACTCGGGCATGAACTCCGGGTCGCGGAGCGCGTACCCCCGGAGCTCCGAGACGAG